>DATGTG010000128.1:0-6377 GCA_035301965.1 Wenzhouxiangella sp.
CGGTCAAAAAATCCGGTGATGGTTTTCCAGACATGAAGCTGGGGTTGCTGGCCGGAAATGGCGTGTTTCTCGCCGGGGTAGGTCATCAGCGAAAACTCGAATGCACGCGCCTGCAGGGCATGCATGAGGCGGGTTGAGTGCGTAAACAGCACGTTGTCATCGGCCATGCCGTGAATGAGCAGCAGCGGGTCAGTCATGCTGTCGGCATGGGTCAGAACGTCCGATGCTTCCCAGGCTTCAGGAGCGTCTTCGGGCAGGCCCATATAGCGTTCGGTGTAGTGGGTGTCGTACAGCGTCCAGTCGGTGACCGGTGCCACGGACACGCCGGCGGCAAATTCCCCCGGCTGCTGTGCCAGCGCCATCAGCGTCAGATAGCCGCCATAGCTCCAGCCAAAAATGCCGATCCGGTCGGGGTCAACATAACCACGGGCGCGCAGCCAGTCCACGCCGGCCATCTGGTCGTCAATCTCGATGCGGCCCAGGCGCTGGTAGGCGGCATCCTGAAACGCCTTGCCGTGTCTTTCTATGCCGCGGTTGTCGAGTGAAAACACGATATGGCCCCGCCGCGCCATGTACTGGTCGATGAGCTGGCGGCGCGTCCATTGGTTGATGGCCATTTGCAGGGTGGGGCCGCCGTAGGCATGAATGAAAACCGGGTACTTGCGTTCGGGGTCGAAATCGGGCGGCACCATCATTCGGTATTGCAGCCTGTGACCCTGTGGGGCTACCAGCGAGCCAAAGCGGGTCTGCCCGTGACGGGAGCGGTAGGGACTGTAGGGGTGGTTTTCATCCAGCCGGTTTTCCACCAGCCAGGCCAGGCGCTCGCCGCTGCTGTCGTGCACTGAAAGCTGCGGCGGCTGGTCGCTGCTGGAGTAGGTTTTGACAAACACGCGCGCCCGGTTGTCCATGCTGATTTCATGCCAGCCGGGGCGGCGGGTGATGCGACTGACTTCCTCGGGCGAGCGGGTCATGAGAGTTTGCCTGTACAGCTGCCTCTCAGCCGGGCCGGCTTCGGAGGCGGTGAAATACACCATGCCCAGTTCTTCATCAACGCCGGTCAGCGCGTCCACCTGCCAGTCGCCGGCAGTCAGCCGGCGAACAACGTCGCCGTCCAGGTCATACAGGTACAGATGACGCCAGCCGTCGCGCTCGGAAGACCAGATAAAGGCCGGAATGTCGTGCAGGAAGTGCAGGTCGTCGTGCAGGTTGACCCAGGTGTCGCCGGTTTCGGTCAAAACGGTGCGGGTTTTGCCGCTGTCGCGATCGGCAAAAACCAGCTCGAGCGTTTTCTGGTCGCGGCTCTGGCGCTGGAATGACAGCTGCCTGCCGTCGGGCAGCCAGGCCACGCGCGGAATGTAGATATCGCTTTCATCGCCCAGGTCAACCCAGGTGATCCCGCCGCTTTCCAGCGCAACAATGCCCAGCCTGTACTTGACGTTGGCGGTGCCGACAAAGGGGTAGCGCTGTTCAACAATGGTGATTTCGTCGGCTTCGACTTCATGGCGCTGCGCCAGCTCAACGTCGGCTTCGTCGATTTGCAAAAAGGCCAGATGGCGGCTGTCGGGCGACCACCAGAAACCCCTGTCGCGACCCATTTCCTCCTGGGCAATGAATTCGGCGACGCCGTTGGCAATGGTGTCGGTGGCGCTGTTGGTCAGCGCGGTTTCCTCGCCGGTTTCGGTGTTGACCACCCACAGGTTCCCGCCGCGAACAAAAGCGACGTGCTGTCCGTCGGGGGCCAGCCGAGGGTCGGCATCAAATTCAGGCGAATCGGTGAGCTGCCGGATCTCCCGGCTTTCGGCTGTCAGGTCAAGCAGGAACAGGTTGCCGCCGACCGGGAACAGCACAAATCGCCCGTCACCCGACCATCTGTAGCGAACAATGCCGCGCAGGCCGGCAATGCGTTCGCGTTCGCGACGGGCCTTTTCGTCATCGGACAGCTCAATGTCACCCGGGGCAATTTCATCGGCGGCCGCCAGGCGGCGCAGTTCGTCATCGGCGATGTGGTATTCCCACAGCTCGAGCAGGCCGGCGTCATCCTCGCGGGCTTGCAGAAAGGTGACCCGGTCACCGGCGGGCGACAGCTCGGCCTGGCGCAGGGTCGGACCGGCAAGGTCCGGGCCCGAAAATATGCGCTCAAGCGTCAGTTCGGGCGGGCTGGATGCATGTGCGCAAGATGCATGGGCGAAAAAAGAGATGGAAAGCACAATCAGTGCAGCACGTGTTGGCATGATGGCAGCGGACTTCAAGGGGACAATAACCCGCTTATTGTCGGGCGGACGGAGGCTCAAGGCAAATCCGGTTTTGAAACATGACTTGCAAAGACCTTTTCAGTCCGCTTTGAGGGTAGAATCCGCAGCAAATGAAACCCTCCCGGACTTTGGACATGCACAACGAATTTCCCGCCTCGGCCGAAGAGCTGGTTTACGATCAGGGCGTGCGCGAGCGCACCGACCATCTGTACGGGCCCGTCAGCAAGGTCATTCCAAAAGCCGAGTGGCCGCTGTATGCACCCGTCATTGACGGCATCAACAGGCTCAAGAAAGAGCGCAACGCGGTGATTCTGGCCCACAATTACATGACGCCGGAAATCTTCAACTGCGTTGGTGACATCACGGGCGATTCACTCAGGTTGGCGCAGGTTGCGGCCACCGTTGACCAGCCTGTCATTGTTCAGGCCGGCGTTCACTTCATGGCCGAGACCGCCAAAATTCTGTCGCCTGAAAAAACCGTGCTGATTCCCGATCCGGAAGCCGGCTGTTCGCTGGCGGCTTCAATCACCGGCGAGGACGTGCGCCGCATCAAGGCCGCCTATCCCGACTACCCCATTGTTACCTACGTCAATACTTCGGCCGAGGTCAAGGCCGAGTCGGATATCTGCTGTACGTCATCCAACGCCGTGGCGGTGGTTGAGGCGGCGGCCCGCCAGTGGGGCACCGACACCGTCATCATGATTCCCGATGAGTACCTGGCCAAGAACGTGGCCAGCCAGACTAAGGTGCGCATTCTGACCTGGCAGGGCGCCTGCGAGGTGCACGACAAATTCACCCGCGAGGAAATCGAGCAGCTGCGCATCGAACACCCCGACGCCACCATCATTACCCATCCGGAGTGCACCCCGGACGTGCTCAGCGCCGCCGATTTTGCCGGCTCCACGGGCGCCATGGCCAATTATGTGGCTGAACAGAAGCCGGCCAAGGTCATTTTGATTACCGAATGTTCCATGAGCGACAACGTGTCGGTGGCCAACCCGCAAACCGAGTTCGTGCGGCCCTGCAACCTGTGTCCCTACATGAAGCGGATTTCGCTGAACAACATTTACCTTGCCCTGCTGGAAATGCGTTTTGAGGTTGAGGTGTCCGACAGCGTGATTGAGCGCGCGCGCGCCAGCCTGCAGGCCATGCTCGACCTGCCGCCTGCCGACAAGCCGCCGGCTTTTGACACCAGCCGCCCGCTGCAGCCGGCTGTATACGTCACCATCTGACCGGCTGTGCCGGTTTGCTGGTTGAACATTGCGGCAAAAAAACAGGTTTTGGAGCGATAAACAGTCATGAACAGATTGGCTTTTTTGCCCCAGCTTGAAGAGGCGGTGACGCGAGCCCTGGCCGAGGATCTGGGTGCACGCGGTGACATCACCAGTCGGGCCACGGTCCCGGCGAGTGCACAGGCGTCTTTCAGTATCGTTGCCCGTGAGCAGGGTGTTTTGGCCGGGCGCGCGTGTGCGCAGCTGACCTTTGCCCGCGTTGACCGGAATATAGAACAACGCTGGCATCTGGACGATGGCCATGCGCTTGAGGCGGGCGCGCTGATCGCCGACATCAGCGGTCCGGCGGTGGGTATTTTAACCGCCGAGCGCACCGCGCTGAATTTTCTTGGCCGGCTCAGCGGCATTGCAACGCTGACGCGCAGTTTCGTGGCCGCCACCGGCAGCAGTGGGGTGGCCATGGCGCACACCCGCAAGACCACGCCCGGCCTGCGGGCAGCGGAGATCGAGGCGGTGGTTGCCGGCGGCGGAAAACGACACCGGGCCGGCCTGTCCGATGCCATTCTCATCAAGGACAACCATGTGGCCACTGCAGGCGGTATCGGGCCGGCGCTTGAACGCGCGCGCGCCTTTGCCGGACACATGGTCCGAATATCGGTTGAGGTCGACAACCTGGATCAGCTGGGCGAGGCGCTGTCAGCCGGCGCCGACTGCATCCTGCTTGACAATTTCAGCCTTGAGCACATGAAGCAGGCGGTGCAGCTGGCCGAAGGCCACCGGGTAACGCTTGAAGTGTCGGGCAACGTGAAACTGGAGCGCGTCGGCGACATTGCCGCCACCGGCGTGGATGTCATCTCCGTTGGCGCACTGACGCATTCAGCCCCCTGTCTGGACATTGGGCTGGATGTCGCCGGCTGAGCCCGGACAGTTTCGAGCGGTCAGTTCCAGCGATCGGCGCGTGATGTATCCCAGGCGCGCTGCAGATGATCCGTGCCGCGTCCGTCAAGCAGCTGGCCGGGCTCAAGAAAACTGTAAAGTTCGGCAAAGCTCTTGACGCGCTGCTCCCAGGTGCGTCGGTAAATATGCTCGGGCCGCACGTCAGTCGGGTTCTTAAGCCCCATGGCGGCCAGCATTTCAAGCAGGTTTTCAATGGTCTTCTGATGAAAGCGCTGCACGCGCGGGATCTTGTCTTCAACCACCAGCCCGCGCACCAGCGCCGGGTTCTGGGTGGTGATTCCGGTGGGGCACTTGTTCGAGTTGCACTGCAGGGCCTGAATGCAGCCCAGCGCAAACATCATGCCGCGCGCGCTGTTGCAGCCATCGGCGCCCAGCGCCAGCGAACGAATCATGTGAAAGGCGGTCAGGATTTTGCCGCTGCAGATAATGCGAATGTCACCGCGCAGATTGGTGCCGGTCAGAACATCGTGCACCAGAACAATGGCATCGCGTCTGGGCATGCCAAGCGTGTTGGAAAACTCCAGCGGCGCTGCGCCGGTGCCGCCTTCGCCGCCGTCGACGGTAATGAAATCGGGCTGCATGCCGGTTTCGAGAATGGCGCGGCAAAAAGCCATGAATTCACCGATATGGCCAATGCAAAGCTTGATGCCGACGGGCTTGCCGCCTGACAGATGACGCAGCTGTTCAATGAACTGAAGCAGTTCGACGGGCGTGGAAAACGCGCTGTGGCGGGCGGGAGAAATGCATGTTTTGCCCGGCTCGATGCCGCGCGCTTCGGCAATTTCATAGCTGACCTTGGGGCCTGGAAGAATGCCGCCCGCACCCGGCTTGGCGCCCTGGGACAGCTTGATTTCAATCATGCGGATGTTTTCATTGACGGCCATTTCGGCAAAGCGGTTGGGATCAAAATTGCCGTCGGGCTTGCGGCAGCCAAAGTAGCCGGTGCCAATTTGCCATACAAGATCGCCCCCGTTGGCCAGGTGGTAGCGTGAAACGCCGCCTTCACCGGTGTTGTGAGCGAAGTTTCCCGCTTTTGCTCCGCCATTCAGGGCCAAGATGGCGTTGGGAGACAGGGCGCCAAAGCTCATCGCCGAGATGTTCAAAAGCGATGAGGAGTATGGTTGGCTGCAGGTTTTTTCGCCGATGAGCAGCCGCGGCTCTTCTGTCAGCGGCGGCGCCGGGCTGATGCAGTGGGCGGCCCATTCATAGCCGCGTTTGTATACATCGCGCTGGGTGCCGAACGGCTGGGTTTCCAGCTCGCCCTTGGCGCGCTGGTAGATAAGTGCACGGTACTCCCTTTCAACCGGGTAGGCATCCAGATTGCTTTCGATCAGGTACTGCTGGATCTCGGGTCGAAAATGTTCGATCAGATAGCGCAGATGGCCGATGACCGGGAAATTTCTCAGCAGCGTGTGGCGGCTTTGTGTCGCATCGCGTATGCCAAGCAAAAGCAGCGGCACAAGCACAATCAGCGACCACCACAGGGGCGGCCACAACAGCCCCAGGAGCAAAACCCATGCCAGGGCACCAAAGAGAATGATGAATGTATATTGCCTAGCCATGGGCCATAGCGTACTAAAAAATGACCCATGGCCCCAGCATGGATCGGCTTGCGGTTTGCGCTATGCTATTTGGCCGAAAGAAAACTGACTGGAGCAGCAATGGCCAAGGCCGGTGACATCAAGCGCAACATGGTGGTTGAGCATGAGAATCAGGTTTACATCGTTCGTGATGTGTCGCGTTCGGCGCCAACGGCGCGGGGTGGGAACACCTTGTTTCGCCTGCGGCTGCAAGCCATTCCCGGTGGCCAGCGGCGCGAGCTGACCCTGAAGGCCGATGAGTCGCTCAACGAGGCGGATCTGGTCAGGCGCCAGAGCGAGTTTTCGTATCGCGACGGCAACCAGATGGTGTTCATGGACAGCGAGAACTTCAGCCA
>DATGTG010000129.1:0-4030 GCA_035301965.1 Wenzhouxiangella sp.
TGCTCGACGAGCTGACCCGCCACGACAATATTGTGCTGGGCACCGGAGGCGGCAGCGTGATTCGTGAAGAAAACCGCCGCATGCTAAGCGAACGCGGGCTGGTTGTTTATCTTGAAACAGGCATTGGCCAGCAGCTTGCGCGGCTTGCAAAAGACAAACAGCGCCCTCTGCTGCAAACCCCCGACCGTCGTCAGCGGCTTGCAGGGCTCGCCAAGCAAAGAAACCCGCTCTACGATGGCATCGCTGACATAACAGTTCCTTCAGAAAACATTTCACCGGCCGCCATGGCCAAACGGGTTGCAAACATAATTCTGGCCTTTGCAAAAAAGGAAACGAGCCAGCCATGAAAGTCAGTCAGGTCAACACCCGCAGCGGCAGCTACCCGGTTTACACCGGGGAAGGTCTTCTCGAGATGCCGGGCATATGGCAGCGCCATCTGACCGGCCGCACACTGATTGTCAGCGATGAAAACGTGGCCGCTCTCTATCTGGACCAGGTCGGCTCACTCATGGCACCCGGTCATCATTGGCAATCGCTGGTACTGCCGGCCGGCGAAACAGCCAAAACCATGACCAACTGGCAGCGCATCATTGACAAGCTGGTTGAAATGAGAGCGCAGCGCGATGCCACCGTCATTGCGCTGGGCGGTGGCGTGACCGGCGACATGGCCGGCTTTGCCGCGGCCAGCTACATGCGCGGAATCAGGGTGCTGCAAATGCCCACCACCCTGCTGGCCCAGGTGGACGCAGCCGTGGGCGGAAAAACCGGCATCAATCACCCAGCCGGCAAGAACCTGGTTGGGGCCTTTCACCAGCCAGCCGCCGTGGTCGCCGACATTGGCACGCTGGGGACCCTGGACGAGCGCAGCTTTCGGGCCGGACTGGCCGAAGTGGTCAAATATGGCGCCATCCGCGATGTGGGCTTTCTTGCATGGCTTGAAAATCACGTTGACGCGCTGAATTCGCGCCTGCCCGATGTGCTGACCGATGCGGTTCATGCCTCCGTTAACCACAAGGCCGATGTTGTTGCTGCCGACGAGCTCGAAGCCGGCGAGCGCGCCCTGCTGAATTTTGGGCACACCTTCGGGCACGCGCTTGAAACGGCCACCGGCTACGAACGCTATCACCACGGTGAGGCCGTTGCCATCGGCATGGTTCTTGCCGCCCGCCTCAGCGAGCTGCTTGACCTGCTGCCAGCGGGTGCAACAGATCGGCTTGCCGCGCTGCTCAAACAGCTGGAGCTGCCCACAGCGCTGCCCGACGACATCAACCGTGATGAGCTGTTCAGGCTCATGCAACTGGACAAGAAAAATCGCGACGACCGTATTCGTGTCGTATTGCTTGAACAACTCGGCCAGGCAGTGGTTCAAACCTGCCCGCCAGACGATATTCGAGAGGTATTGCAAAGCTCATGAATCCCAGATCCGATTCACTGTTCATGCGCGCGCTCAGACGCGAGTCGGTCGACCGCACACCCTTGTGGATGATGCGCCAGGCTGGCCGCTACCTGCCCGAATACCGGGCCACCCGCTCGCGCGCCGGCGATTTTCTGACCCTGGCAAGCACGCCCGAGCTGGCGTGTGAAGTGACCCTGCAGCCCATTGAGCGCTACGGGTTCGATGCCTCGATTCTTTTTTCGGACATTCTTATCCTGCCCCACGTCATGGGGCTGGGGCTGCGCTTTACCCCCGGCGAAGGCCCGTGGTTTGAGCGGCCGCTAAAAAGTGCCGCCGATGTACACAAACTGCCCATGCCGGATCCGGAAGACGACACCGGCTATGTTATGGATGCCGTCCGTCTGATTCGCCAGTCGCTGCCTGAAGACGTGCCGCTGATCGGCTTTGCCGGCAGCCCCTGGACGGTGGCCACCTACATGATTGAAAGTCAGGGCGGCAAAAACCACGCCGACGCTCGCCGCTTCCTGCTGGCAGAGCCGGAGGCCTCTGACGCCCTGATGAAGCACCTGGCTGATGCCACCGTTGACTACCTGGTTGCTCAGGTCAAGGCCGGGGCCGATGCCCTGATGATTTTTGACTCCTGGGGCGGGGTATTGTCGACCACCATGTACAAGCGTTTTTCTCTGGCCTCACAGCAACGCATTGTCGATGGCGTCAAGCAGGCCTGTCCCGACACACCGCTGATTCTTTTTGGCAAGGACTGCGGACAGCACCTGGAAAAGCTGGCTGACACAGGCTGCACGGCGCTGGGCGTCGACTGGACCATGGACATGTCGGAAGCGCGCGAACGGGTCGGGCACAAAGTGGCCCTGCAGGGCAATCTTGATCCGGCCGTGCTGCTGACCAGCCCGGAAGTCATTGCGACCGAAACACGACGGGTTTTGGACAGCTACGGCCCCTCACCCGGCCACATCTTCAATCTGGGGCACGGCATCACGCCCCAGGTGCCGCCCGAACACGTGACGGTGCTGGTTGAAACCGTTCGCGATTACAGCATTGAGCTGCACAAACGCGGTTAACCCTGATTTTTATGGCGCTGTTTTTCCCTGCGCTTTTGCTCCTGCGCAATCTGGCGTTCCAGACGCGCCCAGGTGTCGCGCAGAGTGACCGCCCGGTTAAACACCGGGCGGTCAGCCCCGGTGTCCACATCCGGCGTGAAATACCCGAGCCGTTCAAACTGAAAGTGCTGTCCCGGCGCCGCTGACTCCAGCCCGCTTTCAAGGCGCACATCTTCCAGCACTTCCAGCGAGTCCGGGTTGAGATACTCGATGAAATCACGCTCCCGATCACCGGCCGGGTGCGGCACATTGAACAGCCGGTCATACAGCCGGACTTCCGCCGCTGCGGAATGACTGGCAGACACCCAGTGAATGGTGCCTTTGACTTTCCTTGAAGCACCGGGCAGGCCCGAGCGCGTTTCAGGGTCATAGCTGCAGCGCAGCTCGATCACCTCGCCTTCATCATTTTTGATCACTTCATCGCAGCGGATGATGAAGGCATTGCGCAGGCGGACCTCGCCGCCCGGACGCAGACGGAAAAACTTGCGCGGCGGCTCTTCCATGAAATCATCGTCTTCAATGAAGATTTCACGAGTCAGCGCCACCTGCCGTGTGCCCATGCTCTCGTCCTGGGGATGATTGGCCACATCCAGCCATTCGGTCTTTCCTTCGGGAAAATTTGTCAGCACCAGCTTGAGGGGCCGCAAAACCGCCATGCGACGGGGCGCATGCACATTCAGATCATCGCGCAAATTGCGCTCAAGCACGCCGAAAGGAATGATGCTTTCCGATTTTGTCACGCCAATTTCACGACAGAAATTGCGTATTGACTCCGGCGTGAACCCTCTCCTGCGTATTCCTGCCAGGGTTGGCATGCGCGGGTCATCCCAGCCGCTGACATGCCCGCCGTCCACCAGGCGGGTGAGTCTGCGCTTGGAAAGCACCGTAAAATCAAGGTTGAGTCGGGAGAACTCAATTTGAAAGGGCCTGGAAGGCACGGGCAGATTCTCAATCAGCCAGTCATACAGCGGGCGGTGATCCTCGAACTCAAGCGTGCACAGCGAATGGGTAATGTGCTCGAGCGCATCCGATTGCCCGTGCGCAAAATCGTAGCTTGGATAAATGCACCACTTGTCGCCAGTACGCGGATGAGCAAGGTGTCGGATGCGGTATATCACCGGATCGCGCATATTGATATTGGGCGAGGCCATATCAATTTTTGCGCGCAGAACATATGCGCCGTCAGGAAACTCGCCGGCACGCATGCGCTCAAACAGCTCCCGGCTTTCTTCGGGGGGCCTGTTTCTGTCGGGGCTTTCAGCACCGGGCTCGGTCAGGCTGCCGCGGGTTTGGCTGATTTCCTCCGCGCTCTGGCTGTCGATATAGGCCAGACCCTTGTCTATCAGGTGCAGCCCCCACTCATAAAATGTTTCAAAATAGTCAGAGGCATAGCGCTCGTGGCGCCACTCATACCCGAGCCAGCGCACATCTTCCTTGATTGCGTCGATATAGCGCTGCTCTTCCTTCGCCGGATTGGTGTCGTCAAATCGCAGGTTGGTGTAACCGCCAAATTCCT
>DATGTG010000130.1:0-5732 GCA_035301965.1 Wenzhouxiangella sp.
GAAGCCGGGCCCCGCATCGGCGACAATTGGGAACATGACTGATACAGAAATTATCCAGGGCGATTTTGAACAACAGCCTTTGCGCAGCTACGCCGAAAGCGCTTATCTCGACTACGCCATGTATGTGGTTCTTGACCGGGCCCTGCCGCACGTGGGCGACGGGCTGAAACCGGTTCAGCGCCGCATCGTCTACGCCATGAGCGAGCTGGGCCTGTCGGCTGCTTCCAAACACAAGAAGTCCGCGCGTACGGTGGGTGATGTCATCGGCAAGTTCCATCCGCACGGTGATTCGGCCTGCTACGAGGCCATGGTGCTCATGGCGCAGCCGTTTTCGTACCGCTATCCGCTGGTGGACGGCCAGGGCAACTTCGGCTCGCCCGATGACCCCAAGTCGTTTGCCGCCATGCGCTACACCGAATCGCGGTTGGCACCCTACGCCCGCATTCTGCTGCAGGAGCTGGGCCAGGGTACCGTTGACTGGATGCCCAATTTTGACGGCACGCTCAAGGAGCCCGAGCTGCTACCGGCCCGCCTGCCCAACGTGCTGCTCAACGGTGGACAGGGCATTGCCGTGGGCATGGCCACCGATATTCCGCCGCACAACCTGGGTGAGGTGGTGTCGGCTTGTCTGCAACTTCTTGAAGCGCCCAAATCGGCCACGGTGGAAGAGCTGTGCGAACACGTCAAGGCACCAGACTTCCCCGGCGGGCCCGAGATCATTTCATCACGGAAGGATCTGCTCGAAGCCTACAAAACCGGCTCCGGCAGCGTCCGTCAGCGCGCGCGCTGGGAGAAGGAGGGCGACGAGGTCATCATTACCGCGCTGCCGCACCAGGTGTCCCCGGCCCGGGTGCTGGAGCAGATTGCGGGGCAGATGCAGGCCAAAAAGCTGCCCTGGGTCAACGATCTGCGCGATGAGTCCGATCATGAGCATCCAACCCGGCTGGTCATCGTTCCGCGCTCCAACCGGGTGGATATTGACGCCCTCATGGATCATCTGTTTGCGACCACCGATCTGGAGAAAAACGCTCGCCTCAATTTCAATGTCATTGGCCTGGATGGTCGGCCGGGCGTCAAAAACCTGAAAGATCTGTTGTCGGAATGGCTGGCATTTCGACGCCAGACCATCGTCCGGCGCCTGGAGTTCAGGCTCGACCAGGTGGTCGACAGGCTGCACATTCTGGATGGCCTGCTGATCGCCTTTCTCAATATTGATGAGGTCATTGCCATCATCCGCACCGAAGATGAGCCCAAGCCGGTGCTGATGGAGCGCTTTGGGCTGACCGGAACCCAGGCCGAGGCCATTCTCGAGCTCAAGCTGCGCCATCTGGCCCGCCTGGAGGAAATGAAGATCACCGGCGAAAAGGATGAGCTGGAAGCTGAACGTCAGCAGCTCGAATCCCTGTTGGGGTCAAGCCGCAAGCTGACCCGGCTGATGCGTGACGAGCTTTTGGCCGATGCGGAAAAGTATGGCGACGAACGCCGCTCGCCGCTGGTCGAGCGTTCGGCGGCACAAGCGTTCAGCGAAACCGACCTGGTGCCGTCCGAGCCGGTCACCGTGGTGTTGAGCCGACAGGGCTGGGTACGGGCCGCCAGAGGGCATGACATCAGCCCCGAAGAGCTCAACTACCGGTCGGGCGATGAGTTTCTGGCCGCCGCTTTTGGACGTAGCAATGAGACGGCCTGCTTTATGGACAGCAACGGCCGGAGCTATTCGCTGGGCGCGCACGAGCTGCCGTCGGCGCGCAGTTTGGGCGAGCCGCTGACCGGTCGTTTCAACACCGAGCCGGGCGCTGTTTTCCTTGCGCTGGCTGCAGGCCCGGCCAACCAGCGCGTGCTGCTGGCCAGCGATGCCGGCTATGGCTTTTTGACTCATCTGGAAAATTTGCACACTCGTCAGCGGGCGGGAAAGCAGATGCTCAACCTGCACGACGGCGCGCACGTGCTGCCCATTGCGGTCGCCCCCGAAGAGGAAGGGAGTATTGTCATATGCGTGACCAGCGGGGGCTATCTGCTGGCCTGTGGCGCCGATGAGCTGCCCGAGCTGGCGCGCGGCCGGGGCAACAAGCTCATTAACATTCCATCGGCTGCGTTCAAGTCGGGCGAGCGCATGGTTGGCGCCACGGTGCTGGCACCCGGCCAGGAATGCCTGGTGTGGGCGGGACAGCGTTATTTGCGCTTTGGTCATGCCGAAGCCGAAAGCTACATGGGCGAGCGTGCCCGGCGCGGCAAAAAACTGCCGCGTGGATTTCAGGGGACTACCCGGCTGACGCCCGCATAACAAACTCATGGGCTTTTAAAAATATCGAGGGAGAATTTGAATGTATCTACGTTTTTTTGGGGCCGCTTTTGCGGCTGTAGTTCTGGGTTTTTGTCTGGCCATTACAAACGGCGCTGTTGCTGCTGACGAAGCGCCGGACGACAAATTCATGGTGTCGGCCAAGTTGTCGAGCCAGCTTCCTGACTCCGCCCGGATCATCCATGATTATGGTCAATCGTTGTTGGTGGAAATGTCCGAGGCCGGGATTGGGGCTGCTTTGCGTGTTCGTGTGAGCGAGCTCGAGTCTAACCGGTGGCTTTCCTACCGAAGCTGGAGCGGGCCAGTGGATGTTCACGAGACGCAAATGCTTGCCAACGATAGCCAAGGCTATTTTCTTGTCGCCCTTCAGGGGCCCGCAGATGAGCAATGGCACAAGCAAATGGCTGCCGCCGGGCTTGCGGTAGTTGACCACGCAAGCCCCTATGGCCTGTTGGTTTACGGCAGGGGTGATCAGCTGAAAAAAGCGGCTGGCTCGGTATTGACCAGCGAGGGGGTCAAGGTCATTAAAAGTGCCTTGCTGCTGCCCGATGCGTCGCGATATTCGCCTGATGTGTATGACTGGCTGAAGGGTCGCATGAGTCTGGAGGAAACAGGCTGGCGGTCAGTGGATGGCAGGGCGCTGCTCAACGTGGAGTTTCATGACAATGCCGTGCTGGAGCAGGCGCAGCAATCAATTCTTGCGTTCGCCGAACCCGGCCCGGAGTTTTCCGCCGACAGCCGGGTGGCTCAGATCAAGGCGACACCAGACAATGTTCGTCTGCTGATGGACAACATGCCGTCGGTGGCTTTTGTCCACGGTGTCTACCCCAGGGTCAAGCACAACAACATCAGTGTGCAGGAAGGCATCACCAACATCGAGCCGGTCTGGAATGATCCCGAGCTGGGTTATAACGGCGCCGGCATTATCGCTGGTGTAAATGACAGCGGCGTAATGGTCGATCATCCGGATTTTCCCTCCGGAACCATACTGGCCACCGCAGGTGCCATGAGCAACACCGACAACGCCCACGGCACGCATGTAAGCGGCACGGTTGCCGGGCGCGGTGCCGCGCCGTCACCAGTCAATACGTCAGGATGTGGTGATGTAACGACGCCGCTTGATGATGCGCGTGGTGCCGCATGGGGCGCCAATCTTGTTCACAACAACATTTTTGATGGCGGGATTGAAACGGAGGCAGCCATGATGGCGTGGCAGGCCGAGCAGGGCGCGGTCATCAACAATAATTCATGGGGCTATAGTGGTTTTTTTGGCCCCGACACCAGCTACGGTACTGAAACAGTGGCGGTGGACGCTGCCGTGCGAGACGCCATTCCGGCAAGTTCTGGCACCAATGAGGAAATGAGCATCGTGTTTGCGGCCGGTAATGATGACACGCAGGGCATCAGCAAGCCCGGCAACGGGAAGAATGTCATAACGGTCGGCGCATCGCAGAACAATCGCTGCGGCAGTTATGTTCCGTCCCAGTGTTCCGGCCCAAATATTGACGGCATAGCCTGTTTTTCATCTCATGGCCCTTCACAGCAGCGTATCAAGCCGGATATCGTGGCACCCGGAACCGACATCATTTCTACTGGCAGCAACGATCCGTATGCGGATAATCCCTGGGGCCAGGCCTGGACCGGAAGTGAATATGAGCTGATGCCGGGGACCTCCATGGCCGCGCCGCTTGTGACTGGTGCGGCAACCGTTTACTACGAATACCACCAGGAAGAATTCGGCAAGCTGCCAAGCCCGGCGCTGGTCAAGGGCGTGCTGGTCAATACCGCAACCAGTTCGGGTGGCGAGTTTCCGTCGAATACCCAGGGCTGGGGCCGGTTGAATCTGCAAAAAGCCATCCAGGGGCCGGCCGACGGCAGCATCGTGCATTTTGACCAGGACGAGGTCGATCACCTTGCAACCGGCGCCGACTGGTCGACGCAGGTCAGCGTGGGTTCCGACAAGGAGCCGCTGCGTTTCACCCTGGTCTGGACCGACCCGGCCGGCAGCTCGGGATGCACGTCCTGCCTGATCAATGACCTGGATCTGATCGTGACCGCGCCCGACAATACGGTTTACCGGGGCAATCAATTCAGCAATGGCTGGTCCGAGCCGGATCCTGCCGGTCGTGACTCAATCAACAATCTGGAAAACGTTTATGTGGAGTCGCCGCAATCGGGAACTTGGACGGTTGAAGTGTCCGCCACCAGCATCAGCCGGAACCCCAAACTTCTCAGTGGCCAGGACTTTGCGCTTGTTGTCAGCGGTTATCTGGGCGGACTGGAGGTTGAGCCGTCAGCTGCCGAGGCCTGCACCAGCGATGCCAGCGTCGATTTTGATCTGACCCTGGCGGACAGCTTTGGAGGCGCAACCGATTTGTCAGTCAACGCTATCCCCGCTGGTGCCAATGGCTCATTCAGCCTCAATCCGGTGGTGTTTCCGGACAATCAAAGCAGCTTTAGCCTGACCGATCTGGATCAGTCTGCGGCGGGCAGCTACACACTGGTGTTCGAGGCGGTTGACCAGGCCGACCAAGACAATCGATCAGCGGCTGAAGCCGAACTACGGTTGTTTGATGAGCAGCCTGATCCGATTGTTTTGAGCAGCCCTGCGGATGATTCCACAGACCAGGATCTGCGCCCGCAGTTTGTCTGGCAGTCAGTCAATGAGGTTGTTGAGTACAGAATTCAGATTGCCACCGACAGTGCGTTTTCATCGATCGTTGAAGACACAACGGTTGAGGGAACGGAGTTTTCCCTTGACGGCGATCTGGATACCGGCACCATTTATTTTTGGCGGGTGCTCGCCAGCAATGGCTGTGGAGCCGGTGACTGGAGCGATGCGTATGTTTTGGAGACGCGCTTCGAGCCGGTGGCCGATGTCAGCCCGACCGAGTTCACGTTCAGCCTGCCGGCCGGAGAGCAGGATAGTCAGCAGCTCGTGATCGGCAATACGGGCACGGGCAATCTTGTCTGGACCCTTGACAGCGACCGGATTGAATCGGGTATTGAACCCCTCAGCCATGAGCCTGCGCTTGATGAGGTGTTCCAGGTTCCGGAATTTACCGTGATGGGCAGCGCCAACCCCGAGTCTGTATCGTTTGAGTTCGATGGCGGCATGACCAGTCGCGGAGAGGTGGTCGGTTTCAGTTTTTCAGGTACGGTCAGCGGTATTAACGGACAGAGTTACGCTTCGGATACCTGCATGACAATAAAATCGCCTGACGGCACGACCTATGCCGTTGGCGGGTTCAGCGGCACCATGAGCGGCTGTAATGACAACCCGTGGGATTTTGATGGCTATTCTTCAGGGAGTGATGGCAGCTATGAGAGTGAACATGATGGTGTGTTCAGCCCGGCGCTTGAAGACAGCGGCGAGTGGACGCTGACCTTTGTCAACGACTGGGCCTCAGCTTCGTCAGCGGACATGACCTGG
>DATGTG010000131.1:0-2590 GCA_035301965.1 Wenzhouxiangella sp.
AACGCCCGCAAGTTCATGAGTCTTGCATATCACGGCCCCAAACGGAGAAATTATACATGCCCGACCCCCGTCATTTCCGGCTTCTCATCCTTGGTTCCGGCCCCGCCGGCTACACGGCAGCCATTTATGCCGCCCGCGCCAACCTCAAGCCTGCCCTGATCACCGGCATTGAACAAGGTGGCCAGATGACCACCACCACCGATGTGGAAAACTGGCCGGGCAGCTACCCGGGCCTGCAGGGGCCGAAGCTGATGCAGGACATGGGCGCCCATGCCGAAGCATTCGACACCGAAATGATCTTCGACCACATTCACACGGCCGATCTGAAACAACGCCCCTTCAGGCTGGAAGGCGACAGCGGCGTCTACACCTGCGACACCCTGATTGTCGCCACCGGCGCCTCGGCACGCTACCTGGGCCTGCCCTCGGAAGAAAAATTCAAGGGTCAGGGCGTATCGGCCTGCGCCACCTGCGACGGCTTTTTCTACCGCGACCAGCCGGTGGCCGTGGTGGGCGGCGGCAACACGGCGGTGGAAGAAGCGCTGTACCTGACCAACATTGCCAGCAAGGTGATTTTGGTCCATCGTCGCGACGAGCTGCGCGCCGAAAAGATTCTGCAGGATCGCCTGTTTGAAAAAGAGGCCGAAGGCAAGGTGGAAATTCGCTGGGACCACGTTCTTGATGAAGTGCTGGGCGACGACAATGGCGTAACCGGCATGCGCATCAAAAACGTCCACGATGACGCCCTGACCGAGCTGGACGTGGACGGCGTGTTCATTGCCATCGGCCACGACCCCAACACCAAAATATTTGCCGGTCAGCTCGACATGCAGGACGGCTACATCCGCCTGCGCAGCGGCCAGGACGGCATGGCAACCGCCACCAGCATTCCCGGCGTGTTTGCCGCCGGCGATGTGGCCGACCATATTTACCGCCAGGCAGTCACTTCGGCGGGCTTTGGCTGCATGGCCGCTCTCGACGCCGAACGCTGGCTGGACGATCTGTCCGACAGGACCGGTGAAAGTGCAGAGCAAGCCGTTCTCGAATCTTGAGCAGCCGGCTTGGGACGGCCTGTGCACCACGCCCGGCCCGTTCGTCGACTGGCGCTTTTTGGCCAGCGCCGAAGAAGCCGGCTGTACCGGACCGGCATCGGGCTGGCACCCGCTGGCGCTGATCGAGAATGATGCTGACGGCCAGCCGGCGGCGGGCGCCCCGGCCTGGCTGAAAGACCATTCCCACGGCGAATTCGTGTTCGACTTTGTCTGGGCACGGGCGGCCGGCCAGCTTGGCATGTCCTGGTATCCCAAGCTGCTGGTGGCGGCCCCTTTTACGCCGGTGACCGGGCCGCGGCTTTTGGGCGCCGAACAGCATCCGCAGGCCGGACAAAAGCTGATTGTGACCATGCAGACGCTGGTCGACGACCGCGCGCTGTCTTCGGCCGCAGTCAATTTCTGCTCCGATACCGACGCCGAACTTCTGCGCCGGGCCGGCTGGCTGGAACGCTTTGACTGGCAGTATCACTGGCACAACCCCGGCTACGCCAGCTTTGATGAATTCCTGGCCGACCTGCGCCGCAAGCCGCGCAAGAACATTCGTGCCGAGCGCCGCAAGGCCCGCGAACAGGGCTGGACGTTCCGCTTTCGCAGCGGCCATGAGCTGACCGGCCCGGAGCTTGACCTGGTGGACGCTTGCTACCACGCAACCTTCCGCCTGTACGGCAACAGACCTTCTCTGAACCGGGCGTTCTTCGAGCTGGCGGCGCACAGGTTCGGGGCACAGTTTCTGGTTTGCATCGCCTCCCGGGACAACACGGATCTGGCCTGCGCCATTTTCTGGCGCGACAACGACCGCCTGTACGGGCGCTACTGGGGCAGCCTGGTTGATACCCGCGACGTCCATTTCGAGGCCTGCTACTACCAGGGCATAGAGCACTGCATTGAGCACGGGCTTTCGTGGTTTGAGCCCGGTGCCCAGGGCGAGCACAAGATCCGCCGCGGATTTCTGCCCCGCAAAACCCGTTCGTTTCACTACATTCGCGATTTGCGCCTGCGTGACGGCATTGGCGACTGGCTGCAGGCCGAAGCGAGCATGCTGCGCGAATACCGCCAGCGGCTTGAAGCGCTCAACCCCTTTGGAGACCGCTGATGCCCTTCCCCATCATTCAGCTGGACAAGGACCCGCACAGCCCTTTTCCCAACCCGCTTGAAAGCGCCAATGACGACGGGCTGGTGGCCATGGGCGGCGACCTTCACCCCGAGCGCCTGCTCAACGCCTACCGGGCCGGCATTTTTCCGTGGTATGAAGACGGCGGGCCGGTTCTGTGGTGGTCGCCGCAGCCGCGGGCGGTCATGCTGCCCAGGGGCATGTATCTGTCGCGGCGCTTCAGGCGCACCCTGCGCCAGGGCAATTACCGCATTGCGGCCGACACCTGCTTTGACGAGGTCATTGCCGCCTGCGCCGGCCTGCGCAACAATCAGGACGGCACCTGGATTACCGGTGAGATGAAACAGGCCTACAGCCAACTGCACCGCATGGGCCACGCCCACAGCATTGAGGTTCATGACCTGGACGGCCATCTGATTGGCGGGCT
>DATGTG010000132.1:0-3353 GCA_035301965.1 Wenzhouxiangella sp.
CGGCTGGCGTATTTGACGCCGGCATCGGGGTTTTCAGCGGCTGCATCGGCGATGATTTCCAGGGTTTCTTCAAACAGCCGGATCTGGTTCGGGTAGTTCCAGCCCAGCGCGTGCTCGACCTCGCTGGCCAGCCGGTAGCGGTTGGTGCGGCCCGGATAGCCGGCCACCATGACGAAATCACCGGCCTCAAGGCCTTTGGGGTTGAGCTGCATGACGTGCCTGGGCTGGAAAGGAACGTTTTCCTCGGCATAGCCGGCCGGGCTGCCGTCCGGGGCAACATAGGCGCGCAGAAAGCTGAAGTCGCCGGTATGGCGCGGCCAGACCCAGTTGTCGATATCGCCGCCGAATTTGCCGATGGATTCGGGCGGCGCGTACACCACTCGCACGTCCCTGATTTCGAGCTGGCGAACCAGCTGATAGCTCAGGCCGCCGTAGAAACTGGCCACGCGGCAGTTGTAGCCGGGCGTTTCCTCGCATTCGCCGACCAGCGACTTTCTGGCCTTTTCAATGGCCTTGTAGCGCGCCGCGCCGCTCATGTCCTCGTCAACGCCCGCCAGAACGCTGTCGGTCACATCGTCGATGGATTCGGTGACATAGACGCGCATGCCGGGCGAGGCGGGTCTTTCCTCATCCGGGCTTTCGGCCAGAAAGCCGTCCACGATCAGATTTTCTTCCGGCGTCGAGTTGTACGCCAGCGCACCGTAGGCGCAGTGGTGGTTGGTGACAATCAGGCCCTTGTCAGACACCAGCGAGGCGGTGCAGCCGCCCAGGCTGACGATGGACCCCATGGGATAGGCGGTCAGATCGCTCAGCTCTTCGGGCTTGATCTCAAGCCCGGCCTGTTCCAGCTGCGGGGCGATGCCGGGCAGCTGCGCCGGTTGCCACATGCCTTCAACGGCAACCGCGCCGGTGGCAAAGGCCACGCCGGCCAGTATCAGGGGAAGGGTTATACGCATCAGAAACTCCGTTGACAAGGGAATCGGAGCATTCTACCTGTCGCAAGCACGCCGGCTGTCCTGTAATTTTGAAACACGGATGCCAGGTATTGATTCTGCTGGGAAAAGAGGTGGATACAGGCTGGTGGGCATGGAGTCCACTCAACCAGCGCCTGACCCATCAGCAGTGAACTGAAGGGTGCCCGGTAAAGTCAGCTTCAAAACCGAATAATTGTGCGGTCATTCGGTCTGCCCTGTCCCGCTTGTGTTTGGTCAGGCGCAGATCTCGCGCGGCAGCACCTCACGGTTGATTTCTCCGGCGACGCTGTTCTCTGCCGTGCGCAGGTCAAATGCCGTCTGCAGGTTCATCCAGCTTTGCGCATCACCACCAAAATACTGCGCCAGACGCAGCGCGGTATCGGCTGTTACCGCACGGCGCTCGCGGACAATATCATTGATGCGCGGTGCGGGAACTCGCAGCGCGGTTGCCAGCGCGTTTGTGCTCATTTCCAGCGGAACGAGAAAATCTTCGCGCAAAATCTCGCCGGGATGCACCGGACGCATGCCGTTTTTGATGCTCATGTCATTTCTCCGTTAGTGATAGTCCACAATTTCCACATCGGCTGGTCCTTGATCCATCCATACAAAGCACACTCGCCACTGCCGGTTGATCCGGATGCTGTTTGAGTTCAGAGCTAAAGACCGGTTCCAAAAAAATGGCCCGGCGGTCTGGCCGGCCGGGCACATTTCTTTGCGGCTGGCCGCAAGCTTTAGTGCAAATACGATTCAGTTGAACACCATTCCGCCGTCGACAAGAATCGACTGTCCGGTGATGTAATCGGAATCGGGGCCGGCGAGAAATGACACCACGCCTGCGACATCGGCGGGTTCGGACACCCTGCCCAGGGTGATGCCGCCGGTAAACTGCTCCCAGCCCCACTCTTCGGGCTTGCCGGCATCCTGAGCGGCTTTTTGTGCCAGGTCTTCCATGAGTGGCGTTCTGACGATGCCGGGTGCATATGTGTTGACGGTAATGCCAAGATCCGCCAGGTCTCTCGCGGCGGTCTGCGTAAATCCGCGAACCGCGAATTTAGTGGCTGAATACAGGCCAATGCCCGGGTTTCCAATGTGCCCGGCCTGGGATGCGGCGCTGATGATCTTGCCGCCGTGACCCAGCTTTTTGAAAGCGGCCACGGCTGCCTGGACGCCCCAGACAACACCGTTGAAGTTGATGGAAAACAGTTTCTCGATGCTTTCCTGTGTGATGTCCTCGATTGGAGATGTGGGCGCAATGCCGGCGTTGTTCACAATGACGTCGAAGCCGCCCAGTTCGGTTGTCGCCTGTTCCACTGCTGCGAACACGCTGTCCCGATCGGCGACGTCTACCTGGATGGCCTTGGCGCCACCCGCCTGGTTGCCAAGCTTTTCAGCCACCCGGGTTGCCGCTTCAAGGTTCAGATCCGCGATTGCAACCTTGAAGCCATCTGCGTGAAGCCGTTCGGCAATAGCCTGTCCAATGCCCTGCCCACCGCCGGTGACCAGCGCAACCTTGCCATTCTGTTTGTTTGACATCGTATTGTCTCCTGCCGTTTTCATGACCAATCCAGTGTTGCACCATTGAGCATAGCAGCGTGTAAACCGGCGCTCCGGTTGTTCGCCAATATTCTTTTACAAATCAGCGGCGCTTGACTTACGGGAACTGGACACGGTCCCGGGCCTGGTGCAGCAGCGGCAGCGCGCCCTTCTGAAATGGCAGCAAGGACGCCGACACCCGACTGGGGCAGCTGGAGCCCTCTCCAGGATTGTATTTCGCCATCCGGAGGTGCTCCGTGAGATTGCAGGAGCATAACAATGCTTTCAAGCCGCGGCCGCTTGGTGAAGCGACTTGACTCAGGCGTTGGCGGAAGAGATGCCGCAAGCTGGAACAGGGATGGGCTGGCCTGCATGTGTACACTAGGGCTTGCAGATACACATTAAGGTGGGCGTGAGAACGAATATTGTCATTGATGAACAGTTGATCGTTGAGGTCATGAAGGCCTACGGATACAAAACGAAAAAAGAGGCCGTGGATCGTGGTCTGCGTCTGCTCGCACAGCGGGCTCGCCAGCGCGACATCCGCAAGCTGCGCGGCAAGGTGCGCTGGGAGGGCAACCTGGACGAAATGCGAGGTGGTCAATGACGCTGATTGACACCAGCGTCTGGATTGATTATTTCAACGGGATTCAGAACCCGCAAAGCGACCAACTTGATGCCTTGCTGTACGATGACGTGGTGGTGATGGGCGATCTCATCCTGCTGGAAGTTTTGCAGGGTATTCGCAGCGATCGCGCCTGCCGTACAACGCGTGAGCATTTACAGGCGCTTGATCAGTACGAGCTTCTTGGGCCCGGACAAGTGGATGTTTGCGCAGGCCACTAT
>DATGTG010000133.1:0-3911 GCA_035301965.1 Wenzhouxiangella sp.
TCAGCCACGACCTTGACGATGCGCTGCGCGCCGGGGTCATCACGCGTTCTGATGTGCCACAGGATGTGGTCAGCGTGCTGGGGCCGCTCAACAACCGCAACTGGATAGAAGTGATGATAGAGGCGGTGGTTGAGGAGTCCATCAGGCGCGGCAAGATTGCCATTCGCGCCGATGTGATGCTGGCCATGAAAAGCTTCCGCCAGTTCATGTTCGAGCGGGTTTACCTGCGCCCCGAAGCGGTGGCGCAAAACAACCGCGCCCGCAGTGTTATCCACGCGCTGGTTGAGCACTTGATGAAGCATCCCGAGGACATTCCCGACAGCTATCGCATTGTCGAGGCCGATCGCCTGACCCAGGTTTTGGACTTTGTGGCCGGCATGACCGACCGCTACGCGCTCAATCTGCACGACCGGCTCTATCGCCCGCGCGGCCTGGTCTGATTTTGCCCGCATGGGTTGTTGCAGCTTAACGCCGCGCGGCACAT
Organism: Wenzhouxiangella sp.; assembly: GCA_035301965.1. GTDB lineage: Bacteria > Pseudomonadota > Gammaproteobacteria > Xanthomonadales > Wenzhouxiangellaceae > Wenzhouxiangella. The sequence goes on from DATGTG010000133.1 coordinate 485, forward strand.
TGTCTGCCGGGGTTGGCTTTTGGTTATAAAAACAGTGAATTGCAATACCGCTGATTTGCCCTGCACCGCCAGCCTCTGTTAGGGTTAAAAGGAATCAATCATTGCAAACAGGGCTCCGGCGGCATGGCTTGCTGGCCCGACGGTGTGGTTTTCTGGCGGGCGCAAGGCCCGCAGTCTCTGCTGCGTTGTTGTGGCCATTCCCAGCCTGCCCGGGCCATATCAAGTTCATACAAAAATAAAATCCGGGGAGGAGAATGTGCGCAACATGACTTGGCTCAAATGGTTTGCCGTGCTGTTTTTGGCGGCCATGCTGCAGACCACAGCCTGGGCCTCAGGCGGCCAGGACGACACCAGAGAGCTGCAGGACCAGATAGACGGCATGCAGCAAAAAATTCTTGAAATGCAGGCCCAGCTTGATGAGCTGCGAGCGCAGCGCGATGCCGAAGAGCAAAAGCGTGCGCAGGTTGAATCGCGCCTGGCTGAAGTTGAAGACGCGGAGCCTGACGACGAACAGCTGCGCGAAATTGCCGCCGAGACCTATGATGAAAAAGATGCGGAAGGCATCAAGATCGGCGGCGCGGTGCGCTTTCAGTACAAGTATGAAGACTACGCCCGCGCCACCCAGCGCCAGGGCGGGGTGTTTGAAATGGACACCATCCGCCTGAACTTCGACGGCAGCATCGGCGATGTTCTGCTGTCGGCCGAGCTGCGCCACTACGACTACATGGACGTGGTTCATCACGCCTGGGTTGGCTACGACTTCACCGATTCCCTGCAGGGCCAGGTGGGCGTCAACCAGGTGCCTTTCGGCATTCTGCCGTTCAATTCGCACAGCTTTTTCTTCAGCTCGAACTACTACGTTGGGCTGGAAGACGACAATGACTTTGGTGTCAAGCTGATTTACGACGAAGGACCGCTCAACCTGCAGGGCGCGTTCTACCTGAACGACGAACACGGCGGCGCCGATTCAAGTCTTTCCGCCAGCATGGCCGACAAGTACTCCTACAACATTGTCGGCGTGCGCGCGCCCGGCGAAGACACTTTTGACAACCCGACAATGGGCGCGTTTGACAACAACATATTCAACGCCCGCGCCGCCTACACGCTGGGCTACGGCAGCGACTACACCACCGAGCTGGGCGTGTCGGGCCAGTACGGTGATGTCGTGGACGAGATGGGCATCAGCATCGGCGACCAGCACGCCTGGGCCGCTCATCTCAACGGCAACTACGGCCCCTGGAACCTGCAGCTGCAGGCCGCGCAGTACGACTACAACATGGATTCGGGCGCCGATCGCATGGTGGTGGGCGCCTATGCGTACTTCGACACCATTGCGTCAAAGGCCAATGTTTACACCGGCAACATTGCCTACAACCTGCCGGTTGAGTGGGGCCCGATCAGTCACCTGACCTTCTACAACGACTATTCGCTCATCACCGACAAGTCGGCCAACCTGGCCGATACCTGGATGAACGTCACCGGCGTGTCCATTACCGCCGGCGGTCTGTTCGCCTATCTGGACATTCTCAACGGCAAGAACCAGCCATTTCTGGGCGGCACCATGGACAACGAGCACAGCGGCCGCCACAACAGGCGCCTGAACCTCAACCTTGGCTATTACTTCTAGGCCGCTCAACATGACAGGTAATCAAGCGCAGGCCGGCGAGACTGCCGGCCGCATGAAAAACGACAAGAGGGAAATCTGCAATGTCTGATAACGAACCCGGCCCGGATACACAGGCCGAAATGGAAGAACTGGAACAGGTTTACGACACCGACTACGAGGTTGGCCAGGACAACGTCATGGCCATGGGCATGGATATTCACCACCCCGTGTTTGCCATCAGCTCCACGCTGGTCATCCTGTTTGTGGTTCTGTCGCTGGTCTTTCCGGAAATCTCCATGTCGTGGCTGCAGGCCACACTTGGGTGGATTCAAAACGTTTTTGACTGGCTGTTCCTTTCCGCCGGAAATATTTTCGTGGTGTTTTGCCTGGCCATGATTATTTTGCCGTTTGGCAAGATTCGGCTGGGCGGCAAGGGGGCGCGGCCCGACTTCAGCTATCCCTCGTGGTTTGCCATGCTGTTTGCCGCCGGCATGGGTATTGGCCTGATGTTCTGGGGCGTGGCCGAGCCGGTGGGCTACTTCCTGTCCGAAGGCGCAAGTTCACCGCTGGGCGTTGGCCCCGGCGATGCCCGCGCCTCGCTGGGTGCGGTCATGTACCACTGGGGTTTCCACCCCTGGGCCATTTATGGCGTGGTGGCGCTGTCGCTGGCATTTTTTGCCTACAACAAGGGCCTGCCGCTCACCATGCGCTCGGCGTTCTATCCGCTGCTGGGTGATCGGGTGTGGGGCTGGTTCGGTCACATTGTCGATATTCTTGCCGTGCTGGCCACGCTGTTTGGCCTGGCCACCTCGCTGGGCATGGGCGCCCAGCAGGCCGCTGCCGGCCTGTACTACGTGTTTGGCATTGAGGTTGGTCTGATGTCCCAGATCGGCATCATCATTGGCGTCACCGCCGTGGCCACCGTGTCGGTGGTGCGCGGCATCGACGGAGGCGTCAAGCTGCTGTCCAACCTCAACATGATCCTGGCAACACTGCTGCTCATTTTTGTCATGTTTGCCGGCGGCATTCTGGCCTTTACCACCAACCTTGGCACCACGGTCGCCGGTTACCTTGGCAACATTCTGCCGCTGTCCAATCCGGTGGGCCGCGAAGACACCGGCTTCTATCACGGCTGGACGGTGTTCTTCTGGGCCTGGTGGATTTCATGGTCGCCGTTTGTCGGCATGTTCATTGCGCGCGTTTCGCGCGGGCGCACCGTTCGTGAATTCATGACGGCCGTGCTCATCATTCCGCTTATTGTCACCACCATCTGGATGACCGCCTTTGGCGGCGCCGGCATCGACCAGGTGGCTGCCGGCGTGGGCGAGCTGGCCGATGGCGTGGGCCAGTCCGAGCTGGCGCTGTTCCAGATGCTGCACGAGCTGCCGCTGGCGTCGATCAGTTCCATTCTCGGCGTGCTGCTGGTGCTGGTGTTTTTCATCACCTCGTCGGACTCCGGCTCGCTGGTCATCGACAGCATTACCGCCGGCGGCAAGACCGACTCGCCGGTGCCCCAGCGCGTGTTCTGGGCCGTGATCGAAGGCGTGGTGGCCGGCGTGCTGCTCGCCGTGGGCGGCAGTGCGGCCCTGGCGGCACTGCAGGCCGGTGCGGTCAGCACGGCGCTGCCGTTCGTGTTTGTGCTGCTGGCGCTGTGCATCAGCCTGCTCAAGGGGCTCAACCACGAGCTCACCCTGATCAAGCGCGGCATGGCCTGAAGCCGGCCTGCTTATGCAGACTGATTTGCAGGCTGATTTGCTTGAACGAAAAAGCCCCGCAGCTGCGGGGCTTTTTTACTGGCTCAACCGACTGTTATCGTGGCCA
>DATGTG010000134.1:0-7153 GCA_035301965.1 Wenzhouxiangella sp.
GTCAGGCTGGATGCACGCGGATCAAAACTGTAATAGTCATTGGGCAGCTCGGTCACGTGAACCAGCCCGCTGACCGCCAGGCCATCAAGCTCGACGAACAGGCCAAAGCTGGCCACGCCGGTCACCAGGCCCTCAAACTCCTCGCCAATATGGCGCTGCATGAACTGGCATTTGAGCTGCTCCTCGACATCGCGCCCCGCCTCCTCGGCGCGTCTTTCAGTCCACGAACAGTGACGCCCCAGCTCGTCCATGTCTGCACTGCCGTAATCAAACCGGTCGGGACTTTTTCCGCGACAGGCATGCTTGATGGCGCGATGCAAAAGAAGATCGGGGTAGCGTCGAATGGGCGAGGTGAAATGCGCATAGTTTTCCAGCGCCAGTCCAAAATGTCCCTTGTTGTCGGGCTGATACACCGCCAGACTCAGGCTGCGCAACAGCTGGGCGTTGACCAGGGCCTCGTCCGGGCGCCCAACGGCATCGCGCTGAATGGCAGCAAACTGTCCGGGTTCTGGGTGCTCCCGCCAGCGCACTTTCAGACCGCTGCCGCGCAAAAACTCCTCAAGGGCCTCCAGCTTGTCGGCCGGCGGCGGCTCGTGCACACGAAACAGCATGGGCAGCTTTTGCCTGCCAACAAACCTGGCCGCTTCAACGTTGGCGGCAATCATCAGCTCTTCAATCAGCCGGTGCTCATCGCCCCTGCGCTGCAGGTCAATATCGACAACCTGCCCTTTTTCGTCAAACCTGAACTCGGCCTGCTGCGAGTCGAAATCAAGCGCGCCGCGCCGTTCGCGCAGCCGCAGGCGCATGCGATAGGCGTCATAAAGCGCCTGCAGCGAGGACAGTACATGGCCGTAACGTTCAACCAGTTCGGGGTCGCCAATATCCATGATGCGGCGCACCTGGCTGTAGGTCAGCCGCGCCCTGGACCGCATCACCCCTTCGTAAAAGCGGCTGGAAGTTACCTTGCCGCGGTTATTGATACGCATCTCGCATACCATGCACAGGCGATCGACATCGGGGTTGAGCGAGCACAGCCCGTTGGACAGGGCCACGGGCAGCATGGGAATGACGCGATCGGGGAAATAGACCGAATTTCCGCGTTCGGCCGCTTCCTTGTCCAGCGCGCTGGCCGGCTTTACGTATTCGGCCACATCGGCAATGGCCACAAGCACGCGAAAACCGTCGCCCAGCGGTTCGGCAAACACCGCGTCATCAAAATCCCGCGCATCAGCGCCATCAATGGTCAGCAGCGGCACATCGCGCAGATCAACGCGGCCGTGGGCGGCTTTCTCATCGATTCGGCGCCCGAATGCCTCCGCTTCGTGCAGCGCCTCTTCAGAAAAATCAACCGGCAGCTGGTGGGAGTGAATGGCGATCTCGGTGGCCATGCCGGGCTCGTCGGCATCCCCCAGTACAGCAATGATTCTGCCCACTGCAGAGCGCTTGAGAGTCGGCGGCTTGTCAATTCTTGCCACCACAATCTGTCCCGGGCTGGCCTGCTTTTCATCACCAGCCGGCAGAATGATGTCCTGCGTCAGGCGCGGGTCATCGGGAACAACCACCGCCACGCCCGCATCGACCAGCAGGCGCCCCACAACCTGCTGGTGGGCACGCTCGATGATTTCCACAACCGCCCCTTCGCGGCGTCCGCGCCTGTCAACCGCCGTCACTGCCGCCAAAACCCGATCGCCATTGAAAACCTGGCGCATTTGTCGCGGCGACAGGTAAAGATCCTCATCCTCGCCTTCGACCACCACAAAGCCATAACCATCGGGGTGGGCGCTGATGCGACCGGGCACCAAATCCATCTGTGACGGAAAGCCGTAGGCTGCGCGCCGGTTTCTGACCAGCTCGCCAGCCGCAACCATTTCCATTAGCACGGGGCTGAGGCGCTGATCGGACTGGGCCTTGTCAAGACCAAAAACATGGGAAAGCTGGCGGCGTGTAACGGGTCGGCCAGCCTCTTCCAGAGCCCGGCGAATTTGTGCACGCCGGATATGCGGTTTGTTTGAACTCATTGGCGGCATTGTACCTGTATGGCGGCCTTTTACCGGCGACTTTGGTCAATGGAGTTGACCCTGCCGCCCAGAACACCATAATGGACGACTGCCACCGACACGAAAACAGCCATGTCGACAGAACCGCCAACGGATCAATCGAAACCCCGGCCCCCATCGTTGCGCCCTGCAGCCGCGCTGACTGCTGGCGTCCTGTTGCTGATTCTTTCAGGCTGCAGTCTGACAGAGCAAAAACCCGATTCCTCGCCTGCCGCACATGACCCCGCCCTGCCAGCAGCCGACAGGCCTGACCCCTTCGCCATGGTGGAAGACTCGATCCGGCACCTTGACGCTGGTGCAGGCGCGGAAAAGGCCGCAACCCGCCCGCCCCACCTGTGGGCGCGAATTGTGGAACGCTTCGAGTTTGCCGAGTGTGAGGCGGGCTCACGCGCCGATCAATGGGCCCGCTGGTACGGAGAGCGGGATGAATACATGCAGCGCGTTCTTGGCCGCGCCAGGCCATGGCTGTACGATATTGCCGGCCAGCTGGAAACACGGCAGCTGCCCGGCGAGCTGGCGCTGCTGCCCATTGTCGAGTCTGCCTATGATTCCTTTGCCTACTCGCGTGGCCAGGCGGCCGGCCCCTGGCAGTTTGTGAGCGCCACGGCCCGCGACCGCGGACTGATCATCAACGATTACTACGACGGGCGTCGCGACCCCTGGGCCTCGACACGGGCAGCGCTTGACTACCTCGAATATCTGGAAAACAGGTTCGGCGACTGGAACCTGGCCCTGGCGGCCTACAACGGAGGCCAGGGAAGAGTTGGAAGAGCCATTGAGAAAAATCGCAAAAACGGCCTTTCCACAGATTGGAACCAGCTTCCCCTGCCGCGCGAAACGCTGGCCTATGTGCCCAAGCTGCACGGGCTGGGCTGTCTGTTTTCCCGGCCCGAACAATATGGTTTCAAGGTGCCGGTCTGGGACAACCGGCCGCGGGTTGAGCGCGTGGAGCTGGAGCATCCTGTTGATATTGTCGCCTTTTCAGCCGCCACCGGCATCAGCATTGCCGACCTGGTTGCCGCCAATCCCGGGCTCAGCGGACACATGACCTCTCCTGAAGGCCCGCACCATCTCGTGGTGCCCTTTTTGAAAGCCGACAGGGCCCGCGCAGCCCTGAAGGCGCTCGATCCGGTTGACATGCAGCAGTGGCAGCAAATCAGCGTCAGCCCCGGGGATACGCTGTCCCATCTGGCGGCAAGGCACGGCACAACGGTTGACAAGCTCCGCGCAGCCAACAACCTCAACAACGACTTTCTGCGTGCCGGGCAAACGCTGCGTCTGGCGACCGTTGCCAGCGCGCCGCAAAATCCCGAATATGCGCAGCGCTACGCAGAGCTTGAAACGCTGCACCAGCGGCTTTTGCCAACCGAGCGCTATCAGCACCAGGTCCAGCCCGGCGAAAGCCTGTGGCAAATCGCACGCAATTACAGCGTGACAGTCGATGACCTCAAGCGCTGGAACGGCATCAGCGGAGCAATGATCCGTCCCGGCGACCGCATTGTCATCAACATGACTCACCCGGCCGCAATCAAAACCCGGCGTTATACCGTCAAAAATGGCGACTCACTGTGGGTCATTGCCCGCCGGCACAACGTTTCGGTCAAGGAGCTGATGCGCTGGAACGGCCTGGCAAACGGCGCTGTTCTGCAGCCGGGCCAGACATTGACCATTCGTGGAGGTCGCAGCAGTGCCTGAACGCCTTTTGACTCTTGCCGTGTTTGCGACAGCCCTGCTGCTGGCTGCCACAGTCAGCGCAGACACGCCGCACATCACTTTTGACGGCACCGCCACCCAGGGCGGACTGCTGGTCGCCCGCGTGCCGGCCGGAAGCTCTGCCACAGTAGATGGCGAGGCTGTTCAGCTGACCGATGACGGACGCTTTTTGATTGCCATCGCGCGTGACCGAACCGACCCGGTGCGGATAGGCGTTACCCTGCCCGACGGGCAGAAGGCAGACCATGATGTAGTGCCGGAAAAGCGCGAGTTTGATATCCAAAGAATTGACGGCCTGCCCCAGGACAGGGTAACCCCGCCGGAACACGTTCTGGAACGTATCCGCAATGACAACGAGCTGACCCGCCAGGCCAGAAAAAGACGTGATGCGCGCACCGACTGGGCCGAAGGCTTCAGCTGGCCCCTGACCGGCCGGATTACCGGCGTTTACGGCAGCCAGCGCATTCTCAACGGCGAACCACGCAACCCGCACTGGGGACTGGACATAGCCGCACCCACCGGCACGAAAGTGAAGGCGCCGGCGCCCGGCATTGTCACCCTGGCCCACAGCGACATGTATTTTTCGGGCGGCACCCTGTTCATCGATCATGGTCATGGCCTGGTCTCGGCCTTTTTGCACCTGAGCGCCCTGGACGTTGAAGTGGGCGACGCGGTGGAGCGTGGCCAGACAGTTGCGCGGGTTGGCGCCACCGGACGCGCCACCGGTCCGCACCTGGACTGGCGGGTCAACCTGGGCAGTACCCGCATCGACCCGGCCCTGCTCGTTGACTGGGAAGAAAACCCCGATGCCAAACAGCCGCGCTGACGCAGGTTCAATGCCTGTCTCCCCTGCCCTGGCGAAGATGCACGGGCCGGCACTAAGGCGCGCCTTGCGGCTGCTGACCGTCGCTCTGCCGCTTGTTTTCATTCTGGGCGGCTGTGCAGACATGGCCACTCGAAAAGACACCTCGCCAGCCAACAACAACCTTCGGCTGCTTGAACAGATCGCCGGCCGCATGCCGGGCGACTACACCAGCGCCGGCAGCCATGATTCGCCAGGCCAGCTGCTGTCAATACAGCCCCGAACAGGCGCCGACAGCACCACGCTGGAACTTTTGATTACCCAATACAGCCCCGGCGACGAACACCGTCGACGCTTTGTCCTCAGTCTGATGCCGGCTGAAATTGCCGACCGCCTTGACGGCAGCCTGACTCTGCTTGATGCCGCAAACCGTCCGCGCCACAGCTGCCGGATGAAATTTCACGCCACCTCGCAAAGCCTGGTGGGCGAAACCAGCCCCCGGGAATGCCTGTTTGGACAGGGGGACGAACAGGTTGGACTGCTGAAGGAGATCTCCTTTGACGGTGACCGAATCGACATTGGTGACCGGCTGATCAACGCCCAAACCGGGCAAGCCCAAACGCCGGATCAGGTCATCACCTTTTTACCGGCGCTTCACTATTCCGGCTGGGCCGGCGAGCGCGACGGCAGCGACTGGCGCGTGGCGCGTGAATTCACGCTTGTGCCCGGCCATGCAGGGGTGCAGCTCAGGGACGCCGCCGGAATGGCGCTGGGGAAAACGGCCCGGCTGGCCTACTACCGCCTGGATGGCAACAGCAACATGGACCTGCTGCGCCTGACCATTACAAACTCCGACAGCGGCGAGCAAATCGCCGAGGCCTGGGCCGAGCCCGGCTCGAACAGCATCGGGCTGTCACTGCCCGACTTTCAGATCGGGCTGGTTTCAGAAGACGAACGTTGACGGCCGCTTGACATTGCCGGCCGGCTGCGCGCTGGCGGCCGGCCGGGCGGGTCAAATTCACGAATCAGTTGTCGCGCCAGCCCGAAGGCTGCCCATCGATGGGCATGTAGCCGTTTTCAACACCCTTGGTCACAATGGCAACGGCATTGTGGGCATGCAGACTTTCAAAATGACGACAGCGCACCCAGTAGTCGGTCACCCGTTTCTGGCTTTCAAGTTCATTTTGCACGCGACGCGCGGCGTCTTCGCAAAACATCATGTTCTGGCCGTTGAGGCGCGCAAAAGCCTGTTCGTCCTCACGCTTGACCGCCGCCTGAACCGGCGTCTTGAGTGCACCTTCAAGCGCATCGATCATTTCCACGAATGGAAAGGCCTCAAAGCTTGGCGCCAGCTGCAAACGCACATCGGCGGCGCTGCGCTGGCTGTGCGGCGTGGCCGTGCTGCCCTTCTCGCTACCCAGCCAGTCAATCACGTTTTCCACATCCACTTCGCCACTGTGGCCAAAATCGCGGCCAAACTCTTCCTGAAGCAGCTGGCGGGCCAGCGCGCCGGAGCACGGGCAGGTGCTGGAATAGGTAATCTGCAGAGCCAGCTCAACAGTAAACTCGTCCTGGTCCATGCTGGCAATCAGGCTGATGGGATAACGCCGCCAGCCGTAATTGTCGCTGATCAGCGACTTGCGGCTCAGCATATAGTCAAAGTCCAGGCGCACCAGCGCCCGCGTGCTCAACCCTTCGTGTGAAACCAGAAAATCACGCAGAAGATGTCTCAGCAGCGCCGGCGTCAGCGTGTGATCGGCCAGCGCCTCGTGCAGATGCAAATACAGCCTGGACATGTGGATGCCGCGCTTGTCCGGCCGCCCCAGATTGACAAAGGCGCCCACGCGCGCGCTGGTTTGCATGCGCTCGCCGTCACCGCCATCAAGGAACACGGGCAGCTCAATGCTGTTCATGCCGACCCAGTCAAGTCGTCCGGCGACCTGTACTTTTGCATCGGCGGCCACGTCGGGCATTTCAGCAGGTTTCAAATTCTTGTCCATTCAAATCATTCTCGCAAAGGTTCAAAACTGTCGGGCCTGACGACCGGACATTGCCATTGTACGCCAGGCCAAAAAGCAGCACTGTCTGTAATCAGCCCAGCGTCGCTGTGCGGGCAATTCTGCCCATGGCTCCGGACTGGTAATCGGCAAAGGCCTGACGCAGCTCGGATTCCGTGTTCATCACAAACGGCCCGTAACGGGCCACAGGTTCGTTGAGCGGCCGGCCACCCAGCAGCAGCGCACGTGCCGGTCCACTGCCGGCGTGGCGCAGGCGCACCACATCGCCATCTCCCAGCCTGGCCAGCTGTCCGTCCCTGATCACGCTGTCCTGATCCCCGGTCTTCAGGGCGCCGGCAAACACATACACCATGAAGCGTTCATCATCGCGGGTCTCCACGCTTGCATCAGCGCCAGCCTGCAGCGTCCAGTCCTGCATGGTCATGGGCACATGCGTGGATATCACGGCCGAAACGCCCAGGGCCTTTCCTGCCATGACCCGCACTTGTGCCAGGCCATCAGCGGTTTTGGCCACCGGAATCTCGGCAGAGGAGCGCTCCTGGTAGCGCGGCGGCTTCATCTTG
>DATGTG010000135.1:0-4766 GCA_035301965.1 Wenzhouxiangella sp.
GTCTACGCCCCGCAACGTTGACTACAACGGCTCGGCCATAGGCAGCGGGCAGTATTTCATCAGCCTGGCCAACCTCGGCAGTCAAAGAACGCTGACCCTGGTCAACGGCCGCCGCATGGTCAGCTCCAACTCATCGGGAAACGGATCCGGGGGCAATCAGGTTGATGCCAGCATCATCCCGGTTGGGCTGATTGACAGAATCGAAATTGTACAGGTTGGGGGCGCCGCGGTTTATGGCACCGATGCCATTGCCGGCGTTGTTAATTACATCCTGAAGGATGACTTTGAAGGGCTGGAGCTTGATGGCCAGTACAGCGACAGCAGCGCTGGCGACTATGGCGTCACCAGCCTTCGGGGCACCTTTGGGAAAAACTTTCTGGAGCAGCGGGCAAACCTGGCTGTCAACCTTGAATATTCAGACTCTCCATATCTGATGGCAACCGAGCGGGAAGCGACCGCCCGTGGTTATGCAACGGCTGCCAATCCGGATTATGATGGTCCGGGTTCAGGGGAGACCGCACGGCTGCCAATTCTGGACCGTCGGTTTGCGGAATACAACGAGCACGGTGTGCTCTTCAGTGTTCCCGCTCCCCTGCCGTCATTTTTTGTCAGTCATGACGGTGCCCCTCTTCAGTTTGATGCAAATGGCAATCTGCGCCCCTATGACCCCGGCACCTATTACCAGCCCGCATTTTCTTCCGGCGGTGACGGCTACAGATATGCGGGCCTGTCGGCCCTGCACTCTTCAGTAGAGCGGCTCAATGCCAACCTCCTGGGTCACCTGGACCTCGAGAACGGAATGCGCCTGAGTTCCGAGGTGCTGTTTTCCAGTACTGAAAGAATTGATCCGCAGGGCACGCAGATTTACAACGCAACCCTGCTTGAGGGCGCCGATGCGGCCATTCCGTTTACTCTGGACAACCCCTTTTTGACCGACCAGGCCCGAAAGACCTTGCAGGAGGCAAGCTACTTCATACCCGGACAGGGGGATTTGCCCTATGTGGGCCAGCCCATCTACCTGTCAAAGGCCTGGGAGGATCTGGTGCATTCCAGAGAGATACGGGACCGTACCGATACTTTTCGGGCGCTGGTCAGCCTTGAAGGTGACTGGTATTCCGGCGGCCGGTATTTTTATTGGACGCTGTCCGGCTCCCATGCCGAAACCAGGGGATCGCACCGCGCCTGGGGCCTTGACCAGGAACGCTTTGAGAACGCGATATCAGCCGTGCGCAACAGCGATGGGCAAATTGTCTGTGCCGACAGGTCTGCGGCAGGCTGTGCGCCCATCAATCCTTTCGGCAATGGCAACGTGTCAGAGGCGGCGCGCGAATACATCTCCACAAGATTCCGCCACGACTATGACAACCGCCAGCAAAATTTCCTGGCCACCCTGGGAGGGACGCTGTGGGAACTGCCGGCCGGCGAAATTCCCTTTTCCGTTGGCTATGAATACCGTGTGGAAAAGGCGGCATTCAGCCCCAATGATGCAGCGGCTGCGGGTGTGGGCCGTGATCAGCCCGTTCTCGGGATAGCCGGGCGCTATCACACGCATGAAGTGTCCGGTGAACTTGATATACCGCTGCTTGAAGGTCTGCGATTTGCCCGCGAGGTGGATTTGAATACGGCCGTGCGGCTGGTTGACAATTCCCTGGCGGGCAATGAATTCGTCTGGAATGCGGGGCTTAACTGGCAGTTCAATGACCAGCTCAAGTTCAGAGTCACCCGCGGCCGAAGCTTTCGCACCCCAAGCCTGACCGAACTGTTTCTGCCCGAGCGCAGCCAGAGCATGGCCGCATCGCATGATCCCTGCGACCAGCGCAACATTGATGCCGGGCTGTCACCGGATGTGCGACGGGCCAATTGCCAGGCCATGTTTGACGAGCGCGGCATGGATGGCCGGGGGTTTGTCTCAAACGCCCAGAACGTGTCCATCAGGGGCGTGCTGTCCGGCAACAGCGAGCTTGAAAGCGAAGTGGCCCACAGCCTGTCGGCCGGGTTTGTCTGGCAGCCGTCCTTTGCCGACGGCCTCAGTTTCATGGTTGATCATATTGATATCAAGATCGACAACGCGATAGAGACATTCACGCTTCAGGATTCGCTGCAGGTTTGCTACGACTCTTCCCAACAGCCTGCCGACATCTGCTCCCTGTTTGTCAGGGACGATGAAGGGCAGATTGTCGATGCACGCAGCAGCTTTATCAATGCCGGATACAAGCGCTACAAAGCGCAGAATATCGGTGTTCACTACGACTCGCCGCTGGCGGCCGGGCATTTGAGCATCGCGCTTGATACCACCCACGTTGCGCTCAATGAGCAAAGCGTTACGGGCATGGATCTGACCCGCATTGATGACACGGCCAGGCTGCCCGCCTGGCGCAGCAATCTGAACATGAGCTATCGGCTTGACAGCCTGGAGTTTGGTTATTTCATTGACTTTTTGCCGCGCACGCGAGTCAGCCGGACAGACAGTCCGGAGACCACGCCTCATTACAGAATTGCTTCCAATACAGTGCATGGCCTGTCGGTTCGCTATGACCTGAGCGATCTTCTTTCGCTGCGGGCCGGTGTACACAATCTGTTTGACCGGCAACCTTCCTATCCAACCGTTTATTACGGGGATATTCTGGGGCGCAGGTTTCATGCCGGTATTAACCTCCGGTTTTGACCGCGACGCTGATTCAAAACACTGACCGTAAAGAGGCGCAACATGAACAAGATCCTGATTACATCAATAACCGCGCTGGCGGCCCTTGCATTTGCGGCCGGGACGGTGTTGGCGGCAGGTGGAAATGATGCCCCTGAACTGGATGTGCTGCTGATTCCTGCCGGGCAGGAACGGGTTGATGAAATAGGGGTTGAGATGAGGCTGGAAGCGCCGCAGGCAAAGGCGGGTGAAGCGCTGTTGCGCATGCCGGTCAGACTGGTCGGGGTGCCCACGGCAGCCTACGCGCCCGCGCAGGTCAAGGTCCATGATGATGAGGGTATGCTGTCGCTGACCGCGGTGGATGAAGCACCGACCTCATCGGGGGTTTACAGAAACTATCTGGCCGATCGTGACACCGCTGGCGACGTCAGGGTCAGCTATTCAACCCCGCCCAGGGCTGTTGATTCCGGCACGCGCAACGGCCCCCTGTTTGATATCCGGCGTCAAAACGGCGGCATCATGGGTGCCGGGGTATATTTCATGCTGCTGCCGGCGGCCGACGAGCAGGACTGGAAGATTACCCTGGACTGGGATTTCAGCAAGGCGCCCGCAGGCACTCGCGGCGCATGGAGCCTTGGCGAGGGCCGCCGGGCGGTGACCCGTTCGGCATCCACGCTGCAGTTTACCTATTACGCTGTGGGCAACATAAAAAGCGCAGACAGCGACCCGGAAGCGGACTTCAACATGTACTGGCTGGCGGACCTGCCTTTTGATTCAAGCCTTTTGGCCAGCAGAATAGTTCGTTTGTTTGAAACCATGGCGGAGTTTTTTGAAAAGCCGGATGAGTCATATCGGGTTTTCATCCGAAGCAATCCGCACCGTGGCGGTGGCGGTACGGGGTTTTACAATTCATTTGCGTTCGCGTTTGGCACCGATCAGAAGATGGAGAAGGAAGGGCCGTTGATGCTTCTGGCTCACGAGATCGCCCATAACTGGACACGTTTCAATGCGGGCGAGGAGCATGCAGAAACGGCCTGGTACAGCGAGGGCACAGCGGAATATAACAAGCTTTTCATGGCTTTCAGAGCGGGTTTGCTGCCCAGAGAAGAGCTGCTGGACGAGCTCAACTCCATGGCTGAAAAGTATTACAGCAACCCCTGGCTGAATGCATCCAGCAAGGAGGCCGGAGAAAATTACTGGCTGGATTCAAGGGCCCAGCGCGTCCCCTACGGGCGTGGATTCATGTATCTGGTCAGCACCGACGCAAGGCTTCGCAAGGCAACCGAAGGCGGCGAGAGCGTACAGGATTTGATGCTGGAAGTGAGCAAGCGGCAGGATGCGGGGGAGAAGATAGGCAATGAGCGCTGGCAGGAACTTCTGGCCGCGAGAATGGGTGATCGGGCCAGCGATGATTTCAGGGCCATGGCGGCCGGCGAGACCATTGTGCCGCCTGACAATGCCCTGCAGCCCTGTTTTGAAGTTTACAAGACCGCAATAGCGCCGTTTGAGCTGGGTTTTGATCGCATGCACCTCGACCTTGTCACTTCGCTTGAAGAACAGTCCAATGCGCGCCGCGCGGGCCTGGAGGAGGGCGATCGCATTGTGTCGCTCACGCCGCTGGAGGCGCTTTACGATGACGAGAGCGCCATGATGGAGATGGTTGTCAGCCGGAACGGCAGCGAGCACAGCATTCGCTACCTGCCGCGCGGCGAGGAGGTCGAAGCCTGGCAGTGGCGAAACAATGACGATGTGCCGGATGAGCGCTGCGGGTTCTAGTCTGACAGCCACGCTTTGACCGGCAGACTGAAGGCGGGAGATCAGGCGGCTGATTTCCCGCTTTTGTATGTGTGCAGAAATCTTGCCAGGCGCTCAATGTCCTGTTCGGTGTTGTAAACAGAGACCGAGGCGCGAAAGCGGTGCGGTGAGAGCGTCAGCGCAATGTTTTCCCGCGCCAGTCCTGGCCCAAGGCGTTCGCGGGCGTTCTTGAGGGTGCAGGTGATCATGGGGGCGGGCGAGTCTTCCGGCGTGTAGACATCAAACCCCATTGAAACCAGCTCGCGGCGCAGATGTTCAGTGAGCGCCGACGAATGCGCGTGGATTTTTTCCACGCCCGCATCCAGGA
>DATGTG010000136.1:0-3579 GCA_035301965.1 Wenzhouxiangella sp.
GGGATGGCCATCAGAACCAGAATCAGGAAGGGGATGGCGGTCCAGACGATTTCAACCGGTGTTGAATGCGTGAATTTGGCCGGCTTGTAGCCCTTGGATTTGCGGTGGATGACTATGGAGGTGAACATGGCCGTGTAAACCAGCACACCGATGACCACCGTGATGCCCATGACCGTATTGTGCAGGTTGTAGACGGTTTCGCTGTAGTCGGTGACCCCGCGCGGCATGTTGTCGCCCACCGCAAAAATGCCCCAGGTAACCACAATGACGACAGCCATCACTGCCAGGGCCACGATCAGTTCATTTGTTCTTTTCATTCCCAGTTCACCTGTAGTTACCAGTTTCCTTCCCGGTGTGTTTGAGGCCGCAGCCCCTCTTTCAGCACATTGGCAAGCAACAGTTTATCGTCAGTGGGCAAAAAATTGCCAATTACCTGCTGCTGTCCGCGCCAGGTCACTGCAATGACACGCTCGTTCATTGGACGTGTGCGAACCTGCACCCTGACCCAGGCTGTTGGCCATTCGGAGCGGGCCTGGCCACGTACATTGTAGTGTTCGATGGTAAGCGTCCGGCCGTTGATCTCGAATCTTTCGCGGGCCCAGTTTCCGCGCCAGGCCAGCCGCATGCACCAGCCAACCACCAGCAAATGCAAAACCGCCGCCGCCATGATTGGCCAAAGTCCCAGCAGGACAGGCCTGAGAGTGACCAGTAGCACAAATGCGCTTAGGCCCAAAAACACGGCGGCAAGCTGGTCCAGGGTCAAGGAGAGATTGGAGCGTGCCTCGATGACCTGGACTGGCTTCGAACCCAGACTGCACCAAGATTCAACCAAGAACCGGCTCCTCAACCAAATTGACCTTGATCAAGCATTCTAGACCAAGATGTCCGCAGATGGCAGGGGCAAAGCGTGTTTCAGGTGCATTTTTGCCTGAAACCGCGCTTGAAGGCACCCGACAAAGACAGAAAAGACCGGTGTTCGGTTACACTTCAGGATTGTCCACTGATCAGGAATTTGAGGCCGAAATGAGTCAGGAGTCACTCCCTTTTGTCTTTGCAGCGAACGCACCGCTGAGCGCGCTTGAAAAAGAACTGGACGCTGCATGGCAAAAAGATGAAGCCGAGCACGTAAGATTTTTGCTCGATCAGGTTCCACTTGATGACCAGCAGCGCAGCAGCGTCAAAAGCCGCGCGGTGGATCTTGTCGCCCGCGTGCGCGCGCGCAGCCGCGAAGCGGGCGTGATGGAAGCATTCATGCGCGAATATGATCTTTCATCGGAAGAAGGCGTGATTCTCATGTGTCTGGCCGAAGCGCTGCTGCGCATTCCCGACAACCACACGGCCGAGGCGCTGATATCCGACAAGCTGTCTGACGCCGACTGGGAGGCTCACCTGGGCAAGAGCTCTTCGGTTCTGGTCAACGCCGGTACCTGGGGCCTGATGCTGACCGGCCGCCTGGTGGGCGTGCGCGACTCGGAAAAACGCAGCATAGGCAGCCTGCTGTCGCGCATGGCCGGCCGGTCGGGCGAGCCGGTCATTCGCACCGCCATTCGCCAGGCCATGCGCATCATGGGTCACCAGTACGTCATGGGCCGCACCATTGAAGAGGCCATGAAGCGCGCCGATAAAAAGAGCAACCGCCGCTTTCGCTATTCGTTTGACATGCTTGGCGAGGCTGCGCTGACGGCGGCCGACGCCAGGCGCTATTTCGAGGCCTATGCCGACGCCATTGAAGCCATTGGCGCCAGCACGGATGGTGGCGATATTTTTGCGCTGCCCAGTATTTCGGTCAAGCTCTCCGCGCTGCACCCGCGCTATGAGTTTGCCCAGCAGGAGCGCGTCATGGCCGAACTGGTGCCGCGCGTTCTCGACCTGGCGAACCGGGCCCGCAAGGCCGGCATCGCGCTGACCATTGACGCGGAAGAAGCCGACAGGCTGATGCCGCTGCTGCAGGTGTTTGCGGCCGTTCTGGGTCATGCGGACATGGCCGGCTGGGATGGCCTGGGGCTTGCCCTGCAGGGGTATCAAAAGCGTGCCTGGGTGGCCATTGAATGGCTGGCAGAGCAGGCGCGAAAAACCGGACATCGCATTCCCGTGCGCCTCGTCAAGGGGGCCTACTGGGACACCGAAATCAAGCTGGCGCAGATTGACGGCCTGAAAGGCTATCCGGTGTTTACCCGCAAGGCCAATACCGATCTTTCCTACCTGGCCTGTGCCGCCAGGCTGCTGGAATTGCCGGAATGTTTCTATCCGCAGTTTGCCACTCACAACGCCCACACCATTGCCGCCATTGCCGAAATGGCCGGCAGAAACGGGGCCGAGTACGAGTTTCAGCGCCTGCACGGCATGGGCCAGCAACTGTATGAAGAAGTGCTCGATGATGATCACTACAGCAGCGAATGCCGTGTATATGCCCCGGTGGGCAATCACAAGGATCTGCTGCCGTATCTGGTTCGCCGCCTGCTTGAGAACGGCGCCAACACATCGTTTGTCAACCGCATTGTTGACGAAAAACTTTCGGTGGAAGAAGTGGTTGACGACCCCATTGCCGAAATACGCACTTTCGAGAGTCTGACGCACCCCGCCATTCCGCTGCCGGCCGACCTGTACGGCCCCGAGCGGCGCAACAGCCCCGGCATCAACCTGACGCGCCGCTCGGAGCTGGACGCCCTTAAACAAGGCATGGAAAAAGCGGCCGAGGACTATTGGACAGCGGCCCCCAGCGGCACTTCGGCACAGGCCGGAGAAGCCTTCGATATCCTGTCGCCGGCCGATCTGGGCAATGTTGCCGGCCGGGCATCGCCGACGGCGGTTGATTCTGTTGGTGCAGCCGTAAATGCGGCCGTTGAGGCCCAGCCTGGATGGGATTCCCTGGGCGCTGCGAAGCGCGCGGATATTCTGGATCGTATCGGCGACCTGTACGAGGAAAACGAGGCCGAATTTATGGCCATTTTGGCGCGCGAGGGCGGCAAGAACCTGCTTGACGGGATTGCCGAAGTGCGAGAAGCGGTGGATTTTTGCCGTTATTACGCCATGCAGGCCCGCAGTGAAATGGCCGAGCCCATGGTCTTGCCCGGCCCGACGGGGGAGTCCAATACCCTGCGCATGCACGGCAAGGGCGTCTTTGTCTGCATCAGCCCGTGGAACTTTCCGCTGGCGATTTTTACCGGCCAGATTGTTGCCGCGCTGGTTACCGGCAACGCCGTGCTGGCCAAGCCGGCCGAGCAAACCCCGCTGATCGCCGCGCGCGCTGTCGAACTGATGCATGCGGCCGGCGTGCCCGAAAACGTTATTCAATGCCTGCCCGGCGACGGCAAGGTGGGAGCGGCCCTGACGGCTCATCCAAAAATTGCCGGCGTGGCTTTTACAGGCTCCACGGAAACGGCGCGCATCATCAACCGCACCCTGGCCGAGCGTGACGGGCCCATCGCCACGCTGATCGCCGAGACCGGCGGACAAAATGCCATGGTGGTCGATTCGTCGGCGCTGCCCGAACAGGTCACCCAGGACGTCATCAACTCGGCGTTTTTCAGCGCCGGCCAGCGCTGCTCGGCGCTGCGCGTGCTGTGCCTGCAGGAGGAC
>DATGTG010000137.1:0-8765 GCA_035301965.1 Wenzhouxiangella sp.
CGCGGCCGGGTCGAAGCCGCCCAGGTTGCCCAGCAGGAAGCGCGCGGTGTTGCGGATGCGGCGGTAGGCATCGGCCACGCGCTTGAGGATTTCGTCCGAGACGTTCATTTCCTGGCGATAGTCGGCCGCCGCCACCCACAGGCGCAGAATGTCGGCACCCAGGGTGTTCATGATTTGCTGCGGGGCGACGACGTTGCCCTGCGATTTGGACATCTTGCGGCCGTGGGCATCGACGGTGAAGCCGTGGGTGAGCACCTGGCGGTACGGTGCCTGGCCGTGCATGGCCACCGAGGTGAGCAGCGATGACTGGAACCAGCCGCGATGCTGGTCGGAGCCTTCCAGGTAAAGGTCGGCCGGGCGCGACAGTTCGGGTCGCTGGTCGAGGACGGCAAAATGACTGACGCCGGAGTCGAACCACACGTCGAGAATGTCGGGGATGGGACGGTATTTTTCGCCGTCCACGCCCAGGCGTTCGGCAATGTTGTCTTCGTACCAGCCGTCGACGCCCTCCTTTTCCACCAGGTCGGCAAAGCGGCGCAGAATGCCGGCGCTGTCGGGATGCGGCTGTTCGCTGTCTCTGTCGATGAACAGGCCCAGCGGCACGCCCCAGGTGCGCTGACGCGAAATGCACCAGTCGGGGCGGGTTTCGACCATGCCGCGAATGCGCGCCTGGCCCCAGTCGGGCACCCAGCGGACCTGGTCTATGGCTGCCAGCGCTTTTTGGCGCAGACCGGCCTGGTCCATGGAAATGAACCACTGCGGCGTGGTGCGATAGGCGGTGGGAGTTTTGTGGCGCCAGCAGTGCGGATAGCTGTGGTCGTAGTCTTCAACGGCCAGAAGCGAGCCGTTGGCGCGCATGTGCTCGACCAGCACATCGTCGACCTTCCACACGTACTGACCGCCGACAATGGGCGTGTCCTGGGCAAAAACGCCGTTGGCGTTGATGGGATTGACCACCGGCAGATCGTAGTGGCCGGCCACTTCGAAGTCTTCCTCACCGTGGCTGGGCGCGGTGTGCACGGCCCCGGTGCCGGAATCGACGGTGACGTGTTCGCCCAGGGTGACGGGCACGTGGTAATCCTGCACCGGCGGGACAAGGCTCAGATGCTCCAGCGCAGCGCCTTTGGCGGTGCCGAGCACTTCAGTGTCTTCAAGGCCGATGCGTTCGCTGACGGCCTCGACCAGATCGGTGGCGATGACCAGCTCTGCTACTTGGCCCCGATGGCGGCCACGCACCAGCGAGTAGTCGAAGTCGGCGTGCAGGCACACGGCCTGGTTGGCCGGCAGCGTCCACGGCGTGGTGGTCCAGATGACGATCCCTGCCCGGTCGGACAGGCCGCTGACGCCAAAACGGCGCCCCAGGTCCTGTGGATCAACGGCCGGGAACAGGACATCCACGGCGGTTGAGACCTTGTCCTGGTATTCGATTTCGGCTTCGGCCATGGCCGATCCGCAGTCGAAACACCAGTGCACGGGCTTGACGCCGCGCTTGAGGTGGTCGCGCTCGACAATGGTGGCCAGGGCGCGCAGCATGTCGGCCTCGTAGCTGAAATCCTTGCTTGCGTACGGGTTGCTCCAGTCGCCCAGCCCGCCCAGGCGCTTGAAGTCCTCGCGCTGGTTGTCGATCTGGCGCGCGGCGTATTCACGGCACTTCTTGCGGAAGGTGGCGGCATCGATCCTGTGGCCCACCTTGCCGGTCTTTTTCTCGACCTGCAGCTCAATGGGCAGGCCGTGGCAGTCCCAGCCGGGCACATAGGGCGCGCGGTAGCCGGCCAGCAGGGCCGAACGAACGACAAAATCCTTGAGAATCTTGTTGACCGCATGACCGATGTGAATATCGCCATTGGCGTACGGCGGGCCGTCGTGAAGCATGAAGGTTTCACGCCCGGCGGTCGCTTCCTGTATGGCTTCGTACAGCCGGTCGGCATACCAGCGCTCGAGCATTTTCGGCTCGCGCTGGGCCAGGGACGCCCTCATGGGAAAGGCGGTTTTGGGCAGATTGATGGTGTCTTTGTAGGTCATGGCCCGAGTTTTTCAGCAGGGTTCAAGGAATCAGGAGCTGGCAGCGGCCAGCATGCGTTGCGCTTCATGCGCGTCTTTGTTTATTTGGGTGCCCAGATCGGCCAGGCTGTCGAACGGCAGTTCGGGGCGGATATATTCAACAAATTCAACTTCAAGATGCAAACCATACAGGTCGCCGTCGAAATTGAACAGGTGCACTTCCAGCAGCCAGTCGGTGCCGCCCAGCACCGGGCGCTGCCCCAGGCTGGCCACGCCGGGATGGGAATTGAGCCCGCCGCCGGACACGCGCACCGCCATGACGCCCGACAGCGCCGGCGGCAGCGGCGGCCTGATGTTGACGGTGGGAAAACCCAGCGTGCGGCCTATCTGTCTGCCGCGCAGCACCCGACCCGAAAGCCGGTAGGGACGCCCAAGCAGCCGGGCGACCTGCTGCAGATCACCCTGCCCCAGCGCCTGACGGATGCGCGTTGATGAAATCCGCGTATCCGTACTGTCGTTGACAGAATCAACGCAAACCACTTCAAAATCATAGCGATCGGCCAGCTTTTTAAGCATGGCGACATCACCTGCCGCGCGCGAGCCGAAGGTGAAATCAGCCCCTGTCACCACCCGCCTGGCGCCGGCGGCACGCACCAGCACGTTGCGCACAAAATGTTCGGGACTGCTGCGCGAAAACGCCGCATTGAAGCGCATCATGAACATGATGTCCAGCCCGGCATCGCGGGCCAGGCGGATTTTGTCACGCACGCCCAGCACGCGCTTTTGCGGCTGGTCGGGGTTGAAAAAAGTGGCCGGCAGTGGCTCAAAACACATGATGGCCGGCGCCAGCTTGCCAGCACCCGAACAGGCCGCATCAATAAGCGCCTGGTGGCCGCGGTGCAGGCCGTCAAAATTGCCAATCGCCACGGAAGTGGCCGGCAGTTTCAGGCGCTGGGGATTGAGGTCTCGGACAAGTCGCATGGCAAGCCTTGGATTCTACCCAGTTCCTGGCGTGAAAGGGTGTTCAATGCTGCATGGTCTGTTACTGGCTGACGGTTGGTTACTTTACTGGCTGACGCCAGGTTTTGGTTAAAGGCACGGTTTTGCTGGCGCAAAATCCGCTAAACACGGTTTCGCCCCGCTTGCTGCGCAAGATGGTTTGTTCCGGCTGACCGCCGTGGTTCTTAAAGTCAAAAGCGGTTTCGCCCGGCTTTTTACGCAAGACGGGGCTGTTTCTTGGCTGACGCCATGGTTTGGTTAAAAGCACGGTTTTGCTGGCGCAAAATCCGCTAAATGCTGTTTCGCCCGGCTTGCTTCGCAAGCTCTTTGGGCGAGTAACTTTTGTCTGGGAAACAAAAGTAACCAAAAATTCCTGACAAGCGCGCGGCTGGGCCGCAGGACTGATTGGCAGTGGGGCTTAACGGAGACACCGCTGTTGCCTTCGTGATGGCCCGGTCCCGTTTGAGTGAAGACTTCAGAAAGCCTCGAGTAGCCCACAATTAAAGATTTGCGATTTCGCTGACGCGACACAGCCCGGATTTGCAAGCAAATCCGCCCGTTGAAAAGTGAAACCGTTAAACAACCGCACAGCCTTCGTTCTGGCGGATTTGCCCCGCAAATCCGCGCCTTGTCCAGCCATCGAAAGCACACATTCATAACTGTGGGCTGCACCATGCCTTATCGGAGTTATCACTCAAACGGGACCGAGCATTAACGAAGGCGAATGCAAAATCTCCGTTAAGGCTATCCCGTTGTAATTCCTGCGTAATATCCGCGTCCTGTCAGCGCGATTTTGGTGACTTTTGCCGCGCCAGGCAAAAGTTACTCGCCCAAAGAGCTTGCGAAGCAAGCCGGGCGAAACAGATTTTGATTTTAGGAACCCTGGCGGTCAGCCAAAGCAAATCGCCCAGTAGCTGGGCGAAGCCACACCAATCTTTAGCGGATTTTGCGCCAGCAAAACCGTGCTTTTAAATGAACCCTGACGACAGCCAGCAAAACCCCACCTTGCGTCGGCAAAAAGACACAGCGCCCTGCCCCGGCGGATTTGCCCCGCAAATCCGCGCCTTGTCCAGCCATCGAAAGCACATATTTATAACTGTGGGCTGCACCACACCTTCCCGGAGTTGTCACTCAAACGGGACCGAGCATTAACGAAGGCGAATGCAAAATCTCCGTTAAGGCTATCCCGTTGTAATTCCTGCGCAATATCCGCGTCCTGTCAGCGCGATTTTGGTGACTTTTGCCGCGCCAGGCAAAAGTTACTCGCCTAAAGAGCTTGCGCAGCAAGCCGGGCGAAACAGATTTTGACTTTACAAACCCTGGCGGTCAGCCAAAGCAAATCGCCCAGTAGCTGGGCGAAGCCACACCAATCTTTAGCGGATTTTGCGCAGCAAAACCGTGCCTTTCACCAAACCCTGGCGACAGCCAGCAAAAACCCACCTTGCGTCAGCAAAAAGAAACAACGTTCCGCCCCGGCGGATTTGCCCCGCAAATCCGCGACTTGTCCAGCCATCGAAAGCACACATTCATAATTGTGGGCGGCACCACGCCTTCCCGGAGTTATCACTCAAACGGGACCGAGTATTAACGAAGGCATATTCAAAATCTCCGTTAAGGCTGTCCCGTTGTGATTCCTGCGGAATAGCCGCGTCTTTTAGGCGCGATTTTGGTGACTTTTGCCGCGCCAGGCAAAAGTTACTCGCCAAAAGAGTTTGCGAAGCAAACCGGGCGAAACAGATTTTGACTTTACAAACCCTGGCGGTCAGCCAAAGCAAATCGCCGAGCAAGCCGGCGAAGCCGCACCAATCTTTAGCGGATTTTGCGCCAGCAAAACCGTGCCTTTAACCAAAACCACAGCGTCAGCCGAAAAAAAGCCCCACTCCGCGTTGCAAACGCGCCAAACCAGGCGTCAGCCAAAAACCCCTCATTCCGGTGGAGTTTCACCGGCCTGATGTGGAACGTGCGGTCTGACCAGGCTTTGCGGGCGCAGGCCCAGCGCCAGCAGGACGGCGGCATAGACCAGCGCGCCGGCGCTGATGAGCAGCCCGGTCTGGCCGATGCGCCACAGGCTGCCCTGCTCTGTCCAGCGGGCGATGTCGGGTGTAAGCCAGTACAGCACCGCTGCCATGGCAAGGCTGGCGGCGGCCACTTGGGCGACGCGGGCCCAGGGCAGGCGCGGGGCCAGTTTTTGGCGGCGCAGGCCGCGCCACAGCAGCGTGGCGTTGAGCCAGCCCGAGGCGCTGGAGGCCAGCGCCAGCCCGGCGTGCGCGCCCGGGTGGGCGGCCAGCCCGGCGAAAAAGCCGTCGGCAAAGCGCCCACCGGCCAGCCACAGGGCTATGGCAATGACAAAGATGACGTTGAGCACCATGTTGACGCACAGGGCGATGACGGCCGCCTTGACGGGCGTTTTGGTGTCCTGGCGCGAGAAATAGGCCGGCGCCAGCACCTTGACGCCGGTGAAGGCCGGCAGGCCGATGCTGTAGGCCAGAAGTGCGACGGCGGCCATGCCGGCATCGTGGCTGGAAAACGCGCCGTGGCGAAACAGGGTGATGACCAGCGGTTCGGCCAGCATGGCGAGCCCGACTGCGGCCGGCACGGCGATGAGCAGGCCCCAGCTGACCGCCCAGTCGAGGGTGGCGCGGTATTCTGCGCGACCGTTGCGGGCGTGCAGCGACGACAGCGTGGGCAGGATGACCACCGACAGGGCCACGCCGAACATGCCGAGCGGAAATTCCATGAG
Source organism: Wenzhouxiangella sp. (assembly GCA_035301965.1). Taxonomy (GTDB): domain Bacteria; phylum Pseudomonadota; class Gammaproteobacteria; order Xanthomonadales; family Wenzhouxiangellaceae; genus Wenzhouxiangella. Next base: position 5,741 of record DATGTG010000137.1, read on the forward strand.
GCGGTCGCCGTAGTACAGCCAGGTGAGCGAGCCGGAGGCCAGCAGCGAGGCAAAAAACACGTCGAACAGCAGGCTGATCTGGGCCACGGATGAACCAAACAGCGTCGGCACCATGAGTTTCATGATGCGGCGCACGCCGTCGTGGGCAAAGCCGGGGCGCGGCAGCGGCAGCACGTTGTGGCGGGCCAGCGCGGGCACCTGCACCGCCAGCTGCAGAACGCCGCCGGCCAGAACGCCCCAGGCCAGCGCCTTGACCGGCTCCTCAAACAATGGACTGAAAGCCACCGCCGCCGTAATGAGCGCCACGTTGAGCAGCGCCGGGGTGACGGCCGGCAGGGCAAACCGGCCCAGGGTGTTGAGGATGCCGCCCGACAATGCCGTGAGCGCCACCAGCAGCAGATAGGGAAAGGTGATGCGCAGCATGTCGGTGGCCAGCACAAAGGTGTGCGGGTCGTCGACAAAACCGGGCGCAAACAGCCTGACCACCCACGAGGCACCCAGCACGCCCAGGCCGGTGACCACCAGCAGCACGGCCAGCAGGCTGCCGGTGGTGGCGTCGATAAGGGATTTGAGCGCGGCGTGATCGTGCTTTTCGCGGTATTCGTTGAGCACCGGCACAAAGGCCAGCGAGAACGAGCCTTCGGCAAACAGGCGGCGCAGGAAGTTGGGAATCTTGAAGGCGAAGACAAAGGCGTCCATGGCCGGGCCGGCGCCGAACCAGCGGGCAAACACCACGTCGCGCACAAAGCCCAGCAGGCGCGAGACCAGGGTCATGGAACCGAAACTGAAAACCGAGCGCATGAGGCTCATGCAACAAATGCTCCGGACAGGGCGTGAACAGGGCCTGGCGAAGCCGGTGACGGTTGACTCGCAAGGCGAATCATAAGATAATAGCTGGCTTGTCTTTCAAGCAACACTGTTCTTTTTAGGAGATTTAAACGTGGCCAATAGCGTATCTGCCCGCAAGCGTGCCCGCCAGGCCGAAAGGCACCGTCAGCGCAACGCTTCCCTGCGTTCTCATGTGCGCACCCACATCAAGAAGGTTGTGCGCTCTATTGAAGCGGGCGACAAGGCCGCTGCCGAGCAGGCCTACAAGGCTGCCGTGCCGGTGATTGACCAGTCGGTGACCAAGGGCATCATGCATGCCAACAAGGCGGCGCGCCACAAGTCTCGCCTGAACAACCACCTGCGCCAGATGAGCTGAGCGCACCGGGTCATTGCAGGCGCTGTGCCGGCAATAGCCAATATTTAAAAAGGCGGGGCCTGTGCCCCGCCTTTTTTGTTGTTGGCCTTTTCTGTTTCGCCGTTATTTCTTCTGCCGACCGGCTTACCAGCCGGTAATTCCGGGCAGATCTTCGGGCGTGGTGAGCTGATAGCCCAGCGTCATGTCAAGCGTTTTGCCAGCCTTGATTGTGCGGTTCCAGGCCAGCACGCCGGGCTGGTCGTCCACATTGCTCTGATCGGGCTCGGGCGTGCCGTCGGCCAGGGCCACCTCGATGCGCTCGTCGCGCGAGGTGGGCTGCACGTCGATGACGGTGATGTCCATGGCGCGACTGTGCCCGTTGGTAATGCGCAGCTTGTGCTGGCGGGTCAGGCGGCTGGATTTTCTGATCAGGCCGCGGCTGGCGCGGTCGTCTTTTACCAGGTCATATTCAACCCGGATAAGATTGTCCTGGCCAAAGCTTGAAGCCAGTTCCTGGCCCGGTGCGGCCCCTTCAAAGTGGATGTTGCCCACCAGGGTGTCATCCTGGTACAGGGTGGCCGAACCCGGCGGCAGCGCCTGTTCGCCATTCCACTTGCCGCTGGCATACAGCCAGGCCGCCGCTTGACGGGCGGGCACGGTGCGGGCGCTGATCTCGACATCAAGCTGCGCCTGGTCCAGCCTCAGGCGCCGGGGCTGGTTGTCGGCCGCAACGCTGGTGCGCCCGGTTACCTGCCAGGCGCGCGTGTATTCGGTGCCGGTTACAGCGGCGCTGTCCCAGTCGGCCCCGGCGGAATCCTCCATGGGGGCCGCCGTCCGCGCCTGGCTGTACATGCGCACTTCTTCCACGGCCCGCTTGTCCGCTTCGGGATCAACCACATTCACCCACCACGGCTGCGGTTTGGGGAGCGCACCGCCGGCTGAAGGACGGGCCAGCGACAGCTTCAGTTCAGCGTCGCTCCAGTCTTCGCCGCTGCGCTGGCGCACTTCGGCAAACTGGGTGATTTCCAGCGCATTGCCGGCAGTATCCAGCCGCCATTCGTACACGGGACGCCAGGCCGCTTGGGCCACGGTGTATTCAATGGTGAATTCGGCCCGCCCGCGCTTTTTGCCCTGCCAGTCCAGCTTGAGTGCCAGCGTGCTGCGCTCATCCTGCTGCAGGTCGGCAAGCTGCTGCTCAAGGCGGTGTATTTCCTCGCTGATCCTGTCCTCCCTGATGCGCAGTTCGCGCTGGCTGGCCAGCGTTTTTTCGGCGGACTTGCCCAGGGTTTCAAGCGCCTGGCCGATGTCCTTGAGCGCCATTTTGTCATCGCCCTGCCCGGCGCCTTCGGCCATGGAGGTGATGAGGCTCAGCTCGATTCCGCGCGCCCTTTGCAAATCGATCAGTTCATCCCGGTCGTGCCGCAGGGACTTGAGCTGGCGCTCGATCTGGCGGGCGCGGTCGCTGGCCCGCTCGCTGCCGCGCACGGTTTCAAGCCGGTAGGCGCCCAGGCGCAGCCCGTCCGGGCCGCTGGCCGAAATTCGCAAGCTGTCGCGGCTGAGACCGGCCGGCAGATCATCCTGAACCAGCTGGCCGCTGTCGGCGTCAATATCCACGCTGACAATGCGGGTGACGGTGGCCCGGTCGGGGAAGACGGTGACGGAATCGATTTTGGCTGCAGCCGGCAGCAGCCAGGCGGCGCAAAGCAAGAAAACAATGGTTCTGGACATGAATTGTTCCCGTGTTGTGACAATGCTTTGACGCACTGCAGGGGCCGGGGGTTCAATTCATTCGCTGCTGCAATTCATTCGCTGCTGCGATAGGCCACCACGCCGGCACCGCCC
>DATGTG010000138.1:0-8534 GCA_035301965.1 Wenzhouxiangella sp.
CCCGAACCGCTGGCGTCGGCGCTCAAGGTCAATGGCCAGCGCCGGTCCGTCGGGGGTGGAAGCCACCGCTGCGGCGGTGGGTGTTGGCGCCCTCAAATCAGCGACAAAATCGGCGATGGTGAAGTCGGTTTCATGGCCGACCCCGCTGATAACCGGCGTTTGGCAGTCTGCAATGGCCCGGGCGAGAGCCTCGTCGTTGAAGGCCCACAGGTCTTCGAGTGAGCCGCCGCCACGGGCCAGCAAAATAACGTCACCAAAGCCGTGAAGATCGGCAGCGTTCAGGGCGCGGATCAGCTCGGCCGGCGCCTGTTCGCCCTGCACCTGGCTGGGGTAAATGCGCACCCGTGCGCGCGGCCAGCGCCTGGCCAGGACGTGGAGAATGTCGCGAATGGCGGCACCGGAAGGTGAGGTTACAACGCTGATGCGTTCGGGCCAGCGCGGCAGTTCCTTCTTGCGCGCCTGGTCAAACAGGCCTTCGGCCTCCAGTTTTTTCTTGAGCGCTTCAAACGCCCGGGCCAGCGCACCGGCGCCGGCTTCGAGCATGCCGTCGACAATCAGCTGATAGTCGCCGCGCGGCTCATACAGCCCCAGTCGCCCGCGGGCCAGCACCTGCATGCCGTTTTCGGGCCTGAAACCCAGGCCGGCAGCGCTGCGCCGAAACAGGGCGCAGCGAATCTGGGCGCGCTCGTCCTTGATGGAAAAATACAAGTGACCGGAAGGCGGGCGGGCCAGATTGGAGATCTCGCCGGCAATCCACAGGCGCGGAAAGCCGGCTTCAAGGTGAACCCGAACCTCGCGATTGAGCTCGGCCGGGCTGTAAACTCTGGTTTCGGGACCTGGGGCTGAAAGCGACATGGCGGTCAATTATAGCCGTGCAGAATTGCCGGGCGGCAGCACCGCACTTCCAGACACAATCATCAGATGGCGCTGTCAGCAAGCCCTTCAATGATTTCGAGCGCTTTTGTGGCGTGCTGCTGCGGCGCAATGCCATCCTCGTCTGAAGAAAGCCGCGCAATGACCCGGCCGCTGCTGTCGAGCACAAAAGTGACGCGCGGCAGTACACCATGAGAAAGGGGCTGCCCGCGGCTGTCGGTGGCACCTTCAGGGACTTCCTGCAGTTTCAGGCCATAACTCTTCCCGATGCTGCCGTCCGGATCGGAGGCCACGGCAAACTTTCCGGCACAAAAGTCGGGATCGGCAGAGAATTCGTTGAGCTTGTCCACAGGATCGGCTGAAACACCAATGATGGTTGCGCCGGCTTCGGCAAAGCGCTCGTGGTGGCTGGCAAAGGCGTGCGCCTCGATATCGCAGCCGCGGGTAAATGCGGCCGGAAAGAAATACACCACCACCGGGCCGTCGGCCAGGGCGTCCTGCAGGCTGAACTCCACGGCCTGCCCGTCAAGGCTGGCTGCAGCGGTAAACCCCGGTGCCTGGTCACCTTCTTCAGGCGCTGTCGCATTTGCGGTCAGTCCTGAAAATGCCAGCAGGGCCAGTGCGCCTGCAATCGTTTTAATCATGCTCATTTGTTTGCCTCCCGGGCGTTCAAGTTGACTCTTGTTGGACTATCATCATGATGCCCGAGTTCGTCCTGCGGCTGGCTCAAATCGCTGATTTGTGCCGGCAGATGAATTTCCCATCCAACCAATGGTGATTGAATGCTGACCATGTTTCCCCGAATCTTTTGCCTGGCTGGCCTGCTGCTGGCCAGCGCAGCCACTGCCGGCGGTGCCCTGACCAACGCCAGTATTTACACGATGGATGACGAACAACCAGCGGCCAGCGCCATGGCCTGGGATGACAGCGGCCGCATTGTGTTTGTTGGCAATGAAGAAGCGCTTGAAAAACGCTTTGCGAATATTGAGCCCATGGATGCCGGCGGACGGGTGGTGCTGCCAGGGCTGATAGATGCTCACGGCCACGTCATGGGGCTGGGTCTTTCCAGACTGCGTGCCGACCTGACAGGTGCCGCCAGTATCGAAGAGGTGTTGCAGCGCCTGGAAGCGCATGCAGAAAAGCTGCCCGATGATGCCTGGCTTGTCGGGCGTGGATGGGATCAGACGCTTTGGGAAGGCGGTGAGTTTCCGCGCGCCCGGGATCTTGACCGGGTTTTTCCCGATCGCCCGGTGTGGCTGGTGCGGGTGGATGGCCACGCCGGCTGGGCCAACAGTGCGGCCATGGAGAAGGCCGCACGCGATCTTTCGGGCAGCTGGCAGCCCGATGGCGGTGAAATCCACCGTGATGGTGAAGGCCGTCCCAACGGGGTTTTTATTGATTCTGCCATGCAGTTTGTAAGCGCCGGGGTGCCCGAGCCGGGACGTGCCGAGCGTGAACAGGCATTGCAGCTGGCTCTGGATGAGCTGGCTTCGGTGGGCCTGACCGGTGTGCACGACATGGGCACCAGCCTGGATGATTTTGAGCTGTTTCGCCGGCGTGAAAAAGACGGCAGGCTGACAGCGCGCATTACGGCCATGGCCGATGGTGACAGTGACATGCTTGGCTGGCTGTGCACCAGCGGCCGCTATGCCGGCAGTCATCTCGCTGCGCACGGGGTCAAACTGTACGCCGACGGCGCCCTGGGCAGCCGTGGCGCGGCCCTGCTGGCCGACTACAGTGATGATGAGGGCAACAGCGGCCTGTTGTTTCACTCCGATGATGAACTTGAAGCACTGATCGGCCGCGTTATGGACTGCGGTCTGCAAACGGCTGTGCATGCCATTGGCGATGCCGCCAACAGACAGGTCATCAATGCCCTGGGAGCCGCGCAGAAGGCCCGTCCCGACAATCCCGGACGGCACAGGGTGGAGCATGCACAGGTTGTTCATCCCGACGATTTTGGCCGGCTGAAGGAATATCGCCTCATTGCCAGCATGCAGCCGGTTCACGCCACCTCTGACATGCGCTGGGCGCGCCAGCGCCTGGGTGATGACCGCCTGCAGGGTGCCTATGCCTGGCAGAGCATGATTGAAAAAGGCATTCCCGTGGCCCTGGGTTCGGATTTTCCGGTTGAGTCGCCCAATCCGTGGATTGGAATTCATGCGGCCGTTACGCGCCAGCGTGACGGGCAGCCCGCAGACGGCTGGCTGCCCGGCCAGCGCCTTAGCCTGAAACAGGCTCTGGAGGGCTTTACAATTGACGCTGCGGCGGCCGGGTTTTCCGAACATTCCGTGGGCAGTCTTGAAGTTGGCAAACTGGCTGATTTCATAGTGGTTGACGCCAATCCCTTTTCTGCCGAACCCGATGAACTGCAGAATATTGGCGTGGTCACAACCGTGACGGGCGGCAAGGTCGTGTTTGAGCGCGAGCGTGTTCTGATCGAACAGGCCGCACCATAGAAACGTCCTTTGTTCAGTCGTTGCCCGGCAGCCGTAAAAAAACATTTTTGATTTGGAGAGGTTTTCAGTGAGCTCAACTGTTTTGATCGTCATTGGGGTTGTTGCCGGATTCATTGCCGGGGGGCTGGTCGTATGGCTGCTGGGTGCCCGGCGTCGTCACGAGCCGACGGTGGGCCAGCTCAAGGCCGAAAACGTGCGGTTTCGCGAAGAGGTCAATGCCCATTTCGTGCGTTCTGCACAGCTGATCAACGAGCTGACTGACAGCTACAAAAAAGTGTTTGATCACCTCAGTGACGGTGCCGAGCGGCTGGTTGATCCAAAAACAATGCGCGAGCGCATGCCGCAGGTGGGTCAGAAGGAGGTTCGCCTGCGCCATATCGGCAGCTCTCCGGCTGCCGACAGCAGATCGGATGATGCCGCAGTCGAGCCGCCGGCCGATTTTGTCAGCGACAGTCGGAGCCGTGCGGACAGCACAAAGCCGGAACGGGCCGGTGTGGTACAACAGGACAGCTCATCGGCTGCCGGCCGAGCCGGAGAAAATCCAGATGATGAGGGTGGACCGGGCCGGGGCAAAAAAGGCGGGGCAGTTTGACCGACTGTTTGAGACCACACAAGGCTCTAGAAACGGTGGCTCCAGACCAGCGACCAGCTGTTGACGCCCTGATTGGGCTTTTTGAGGCTGGCATTGGAGTAGTGAATGACGCGCAGCACCAGCGTGTTGCGTGCGCCAAGATGCATTCCAACGCCAAAGCGATCCTCGAAATGCAGACGTGAGCCCAGGTTGCGGTTGCTGACAAGATTGGATGAAAACCATGCCGCGCCAATTCCGGCCTCAACAAACGGCTGCCAGCCCTGGGCGTTGAAATTCCAGACAAACACCGGCGAGGCCGAGATGGAATACCTGTCCCTGCCGTGGCGGGCGGCTTCCCACCAGGTGGCGCCCGCTGTCCAGTAGCCGCTCAGATGGCCCGATTTACCTTCGTACAGGCGGTTTTTGAAAGGTGTTCTGGCACTGATATTGAGCGTGGCTTCGCCGTTGTTGGTAAAGCCGGGTGCAATCAGCAGATCGGCGGCCTGCACCGTCCATGAACACAGGACAAGAACAATAATGACCGCTACGCAGGAGCGGACGGGGGGCGTTTTTCGACTGGGCACGACGGTATCCTGCAGATTGTGGAACAACAGGCTGGCAAGATTAACCCATTGACCGGATCTTTTGCGCAGCAAGGTGTTTGTAGCCGGCTCAGCAGGACAGGTTCGACCGGTCGATTCAGGTAGACTTGCAGCGATCCGCAATCTGTCAGGGGCGATGCCATTGTCCGACTTCAAGTTTTTTGCCACCGCCCCGCTGGGGCTTAACGATCTGCTGGCCTCCGAGCTCGTTTCGCTGGGCATGGAAAGCGCTCGCCCGCAGCGCGGTGGAGCGGTTTTTTCAGGCACGCTTGCCGATGCCTATCGCGTTTGCCTGTGGTCGCGCCTGGCCAACCGGGTGTTGTTGCCGGTTCACCGCTTTATGGCCCGCAACGACAGCGAGCTGTACAAGGGCGTACAGAGCGTGGAGTGGCGCCGTCACCTGTCGGTCGACAGTACGCTGGCAGTGGATTTCAGCGGTATCCGGCCGCGCATTTCACACAGTCATTTTGCCGCCCAGCGCGTAAAGGATGCGGTGGTCGATCAGCTGCGCAGCGCAACCGGGGCTCGTCCCTCGGTGGATTTGCAGGCTCCGGATGTGCGCATCAACGTGCACATGAACCGTGATCAGGTCAGCGTGGCCGTGGATCTTTCCGGCGACAGCCTGCACAAGCGCGGCTACCGTGAAACCGGCGTGACTGCGCCGCTGAAGGAAAATCTGGCGGCGGCCATGCTGCTGAGAGCCGATTGGCCGTCCATGGCGCGCGGCAGGGGCGGGTTTGTTGATCCCATGTGCGGTTCCGGCACGCTGGCGGTGGAAGCGGCCTGGATGGCGACGGACACGGCGCCGGGGCTGATGCGAACCCGTTTCGGATTTCAGCGCTGGCAGCGGCACGATGACGCGGCATGGAAGGACCTGATCGACGAGGCGCTGGAGCGACAGGAAAAAGGCATGCGAAATGCCGTGCCCATGGCCGCTTTTGATCACGATCGGCTGGCGGTCAGATATGCCATGACCGGCGTAAAAAACGCCGGGCTTGAAGACCTTGTTCATGTTGAGCGCCGCGAGCTGGCCGAAGCTGCGCCGCCGGCCAAAACCGTCGGCGGGCTGGTGGCGGTCAATCCGCCGTACGGTGAGCGCATAGAGGGCGACGAAGAGCTGGCGCAGCTTTACCGTCTGCTGGGCGACACCCTGCGCAGCAACTTTTCAGGCTGGTGGGCCATTGTTCTCAACGGCGCCGGCTGTCGCATCGGTTTGCGGCCCGAAAGAAGCTGGCAGATGCTCAACGGCCCCATAGAATGCCGGCTTGAGCTGTTTCAGCTGGATCCGGACACCTGAATCCTGACGCGATTCAGCCGGCGGGTCAGCCGTCGCTGTCTGTGGCCTTGCTGTTGCTGCCGGTGCCCGCTCTGCGCTTTTCAGGGCCGGGCGCAAAATAGAGCAGCAGCCAGCCGGCCTGGGGGGTAAAGCTGTGCTCGCGCGAGTACAGCCGGAATTTTCCTTCCGGTGAAACGCGTCCGATCAGCAGCCAGTCGGTGCCGGCCTTGCCCAGCTTTTCTTCCATGCTTTCCAGGTCGAAATTCTGGCTCAGTCGGGTGGTCTTGATGACCCAGCCATCCTTGATGAGCCTGTCCAGGGTGGAGGCGTCGGTGGGCGGCTCAAAGGCAAAATAGCCGCGCTGCTGCAGGGTCAGCCGCCGGCGCTTGTTTTTGGATTCGCTGTTGGGAGCCAGCTGAAAGGTTCGGTGGTGGCCAAACTGCGCGCCCAGTGCCTTGCATACCAGCGCGTTGTAGTAGTAATTGTCGGTGGCGCACAGTAGATAGCTCAGGTGCTCGATTTCCAGCTCCTGGTCAGCATGCTCCGACAGCAGCTCACCATAATAGACATCAACGCCATCCATGCGCGCATGTTTGATGCGCTTCCAGGCGCCTTCGGCAATCATGACCTTGACGCCCAGTTCATTCAGCGCCCGCGCCAGGGCGCGATTCCATTCCGTGGCGCCGACAATCAGCAGTCCGTTGGCTTCTTCGGCTGCCAGGCCCAGCCGGCGCGCCAGCGGGCTGAGCGTGGCACCATGAAAAACAACCGTGACCAGAATAACCATGAAGATCAGCGGCATGAACGCTTCGGCTTCAGGGTGGCCAGCAGCCACCAGTGCCGGGCCGAAGAGTGCCGAGGTGGCGGCCGCCACAATTCCGCGCGGCGCGATCCAGGCCAGTAAAACGCGATCCTGCCAGCGCATGGGGGCGCGAATGGTGGCCAGCCCGATGCTCAGCGGTCTGACGACAAAAAGAATTGAGGCAACAAACAGGACTGCCGGCAGCCCCATGGCTTGTAAGTGCGCTACATCCAGCTGAGCGGGAATCACGATGAACAGCACCGAAACCAGCACCACCGACAGGTTTTCCTTGAAATGGCGCAGCGGCTCGCGCTCCACAAGCTGCATGTTGCCCAGCACCAGGCCCATGATGACCACGGTAAGCAGGCCGGCCTGGTCCAGAACCAGATTGCTGATCCAGAATCCGGCCAGAACCAGAACGGTGAGAATGGGCGGCTTGAGGTGTGCCGGTACCGCGCCGCGTCGATAAAACCAGCCGGTCAGCCAGCCGCCCAGCCCACCGAGCAGGCCGGCAATGCCCACCGCCTTGGCCAGGCCGGGCAGGGTGGCGGTCCAGCCTTCTGCCGACGTGGTGAAATACTGCAGGGCCAGCACCGCCAGCAGCACACCTATGGGATCGTTGACGATGCTTTCCCACTTGAGCAGCGAGGCCGACTCCTTGTTGAGCCTGGCCTGGCGCAGCAGGGGCTGGATTACCGTGGGGCCGGTGACCACCAGGATGGCGCCCATGACGACCGCCACGGCCCACGGCAACCCGGCGATATAAAACGCGGCCAGCGTGCCCAGCACCCAGGCAAACAGCGGCCCCAGGGTGACCATTCGTAAAATGCCGTGCCCGGCCCGCCTGAGCTCGCCGAGCTTGAGGTCCATGCCGCCCTCGAACAGGATGATGGCAACGCCCAGGCCGATGAGTTCGTTGACGTGGCCGGTGGGCAGCGACAGGTCGATGACGCCGGTGATGGGGCCAAGAACGAGACCGGTGGTTATCAGAATAACGATGGCCGGAACGCGCAGCAGCCAGGCAATCCACTGGCTGGCCAAACCGGCTGTCACGATGATCAACAGGAGCGTGGCGATATGCATCGCGCGATTCTAGCAGCAGTGTTTACGTTAAGGAACCGTTTTTAATAAATAATTGCCGACACAAGGTGTTCTTGAAATTCATGTTTGAAAAGTCCGGTTTTTTACACCATGTTCAAGTCATTCGTCAGCAATGTATTCCATATGCCGAAACTGCCTGCCTCAATGAAAGTTGCCTTTGTTCGCGAGACGGGACCGGCAGCCAACATTCAAATCGGACGCTGGCCGGTGCCGGAATGCGGGCCCGCCGATGTGTTGATCAAAGCTTCGGCGCTGGCCGTCAACCATGTCGACCTGTTTGTTCGTTCCGGTGCCTACCGAACGCCCCTGCCCATGCCGTTTGTCATCGGGCGTGATTGCGTGGGCCAGGTTGCGTCCACGGGTTCCGGGGTTGAGGGCTTTTCAGTCGGTGATTTCGTGTGGTGCAACAGTCTGGGTCATGAGGGGCGCCAGGGCAGTTTTTCCGAATATGTGCAGGCGCCCGCAGATCGTGTTTATCCACTGCCCGCAGGGGTTGATCCACAACGGGCTGTTGCTGTATTACATACCGGCGCGGCGGCCTGGCTGGGGCTGTTTCGGGAAGGGCGACTGCAGGGCGGTGACACCGTATTCATTGCCGGTGCCGCCGGCGGGGTTGGCAGCGCGGCGGTTCAGATGGCGCGCGCGATTGGCGCCCGCGTGCTGGCTTCGGCAGCCGCTGAGGACGCTCACTGGGTGGTTTCTTTGGGTGCCGAACATGTTCTTGATTACCGTGATCCGGATCTGACCGCCAGACTGCTGGCCCTGACCGCCGGAAAAGTGGATGTTTACTGGGATCAGTCGGGTCATCATGACTTTAATCAGGCTATGCAAATGCTGGCACCCGGCGGTC
>DATGTG010000139.1:0-5313 GCA_035301965.1 Wenzhouxiangella sp.
CGCCGTTCTGCAGGCCATTCGCGAGGCCTACAACGAGCAGGAGCCTTCGGTGGAGCTGGAAATCATGCGCACGCGCATGGCCGAGCTTCAGGAAAAGCTGCGCCAGGAGCGCATGGAGGCTTTCGAGGCGCTGGCCGAAGACAACCAGGCCAAGGCCGACGAATACCTGGCTGAAAACAGCAAGAAAAGCAATATTGTCACCCTGCCCAGCGGCGTGCAGTACCGCATCATCGAGGAAGGCGACGGCAAGCGCCCCACGCTTGAAGACACGGTCACGGTTCACTATCGCGGCTCCAAAATCGACGGGCGCGAGTTCGACAGCTCCTTCCGTCGCGGTGTACCGGCCGTTTTCCAGGTCAACGCCGTAATAGAAGGCTGGCAGGAAGTGCTTCCGCTGATGCGTGAAGGCGCCGAATGGCACGTCTACCTGCCGCCCGAGCTGGCGTTTGGTGTCCGGGGTGATCCACCCATCATCGGCCCCAATGAGGCCCTCAAGTTCGACATCAAGCTGGTTCAGCTTGGTGCGCCCGAAGGCTTTGATGAGCAAGTGCAGGGCGACGCACCCGGGCAGTGACCGGGTTTTCTCTCCGAAATCACGCCGGCAGCATGAACAACTCGGCCGCGCAGCTGCTTGATCACACCGATCAACTGGCTGCGCGGCTTTATCCTGCCGACCTGCCGGTACACAACCTGAAAATTGGCGGTTACCGCCCGCCGAGCGGCCCCTGGGCACCGCGCCCGGCGGCCGTTCTCATTGCCATTCTGGCCGGCAGGGAGCCGGGCATCATGCTGACCGTGCGCAGCAGCCACATGGCGCTGCATGCCGGCCAGGTGGCCCTGCCCGGCGGCGGCCATGAAGTGCAGGAAGCCTTTCCGCTCGATACCGCACTGCGCGAGACCGCCGAAGAAACCGGGCTTGATTGCTCTGCGGTTGATGTGGTTGGCCTGCTTGACCGCTACGACACCATTTCCGGCTACCGCATCGTGCCGGTGGTGGGCGTGGTCAACGGCAATCTGGATCTGCGCCCGTGCGTTGGCGAGGTGGAAACCATCTTCACCGTCCCGCTGGCCACCGTGCTTGACCCGTCCAGCTATCGTCGGCACCGGCTGGTGCAGGGCGATGAACAATACGAGCTGCTTTCCATGGCTCATCCGCGCTGGATGATCTGGGGCGCCACGGCGGCCATTCTGCAGGACTTCAGCCGGCGGGCCGCAGACCTCGTGTAACGATCGTCAGCGTGCTATCGTCAGGCTGGGCCGGGCCGCGTCGCAGCCACTCAGTCCTCTTCGCGCAGACCGAACATCAGCTCCACCGAACGCTTGTCCTCGGGCTTGAGCATGATGTGGACATGGTCGTTGGCTTCCAGAACGGTGTCGGGCCCCACTGGTATGGCTGAGTGGTTTCTGACCACCAGCAAAATGTCAGCGCCTTCCGGCAGCGGCAGGATGCCGGCCTGCTGTCCGGTTACCAGCGCCGCCGGCTGCAGCCGGAACGAGATGATTTCCACCGGCAGGCTTTCGATGGCGTTGATTTCCAGCACCGGCGTTGGCCGCGCTGCGCCGGCGCGCTCCACGCCAAACAACATGGCCGCCCAGCGAATGGTGGCACCCGGTATCAGGGCGTTGACCACCACAATGAAAAACACCAGGTGAAACAGCGTCATGGCATCCTCAACCCCGGCCAGAACGGGGTAGGTGCCCAACAGAATGGGCACGGCGCCGCGCAGGCCCACCCATGAAATAAAGGCCGTCTCGCGGGCCGGATAGCGAAACGGCAGCAAAAGAAGCGCCACCACCAGCGGTCGGGCAAACAGCGCCAGCGCCAGCGCCAGCACCAGCCCGCGCCAGCCAAAGGAAACCAGAATGTCCGGCACCGCCAGCAGTCCGAGCACCAGAAACAGCGAAATCTGCGACAGCCAGGCCAGCGCGTCATGCACACGCAAAATGCCCGATCGATAGGGCAGCCGCTGGTTGCCCAGCACCATGGCGCCCACGTATACGGCCATAAAGCCCGAGCCCATGAACAGGGTCGGCACCCCGAAGGCAAACAGCGCCAGCGCCAGCGTCAGGGCCGGGTACAGGCCGGCGGCAGGCACCCGCACGTGGTTGAGAAAGCGCGCGCCCAGCCAGCCCAGCGCAATACCGGCCAGCGTGCCAATGGCCAGCTGGGTGACAATTTCAAAAATGACGCCCCACAGGCTGAACGGCGTCGGATTCACCAGCTGGGCGGTCAGCGTCAGGGTCAGAATCACCGCCATGGGGTCGTTGAGTCCCGACTCCAGCTCCAGCGTGGCGGCCACCCGGTGGCGCAGCTGAATGTTGGAGCCGCGCAATGAAGAAAACACGGCGGCTGCATCGGTCGAGGACACAATGGCTGCCAGCAGCATGGCCGTCATCCAGTCCAGGCCCAGCCAGCGCCCGGCCAGCGCCAGCATGGCGGCCGTGCCGATCACGCCAAAGGTGGCCAGAATGGAGGCGGGCAGCAAATGCTGCTTGACCTGCGGATAGGGTGTGTTCAGACCGCCGTCAAAAAGAATCAGCACCAGGCCCACGGTGCCTATCCGGAACCCCATCTCGAAGCTGATCAGATCGAGATTGAACCACGAGCCGACCACCAGGCCAATGAGCATGAACACCAGCACCACCGGAACGCCGATGCGTTCGGACGGGCGGCTGAAAAGGACGCTGATAACGAGCAGAATCGCGACCGCAGTCACCGCAACTGCCGTCGTGTTCGGTTCGCTTTCGAACATGCTGGTCAAACTCCGCTGGGTCGGGGCATTTATCATACCCGCCACGACGCCCGGTTAAATGTCGGGTTTGCAAAAAACTTCGGAAAGCCTGCTCATGCCCTCCAGCCGGGCGTTGGTGCTACGCTTTGCCGGGCACAATCAATTACTGAAACGGAATCGCAATGCTGGAAACAATCTCCCACAAGAACGGCGTGGTCGAGCTGCGCCTGGCGCGCCCGCCGGTCAATGCGCTCAACCCCGAGCTGGTTGATGCCCTCGACCAGGCGCTTCAGGAGCAACTTGAACACAACGCCGGCGCCATCGTCATCTCGGGCCAGCCCGGCATGTTCTCGGCCGGTCTTGATGTGCCCGCGCTGCTGCAGCTTGATCGCCAGGACATGCGCAGCTTCTGGAAATCGCTGTTTGACCTGCTTGAGCGCATCGCCCGCAGCCCGGTGCCCGTTGTCAGTTCGCTCACCGGCCACAGCCCGGCCGGCGGCACCGTCATTGCCCTGTTTTGCGACTATCGCGTGGCCGCCCAAAGCGCCGGCGACAAGACGTTTCGCATGGGGCTCAACGAAGTGCAGGTGGGCCTGGTGGTGCCGCCTGTCATCCAGCGTGCGCTGGCCCGGCTCATTGGTCCGTACGCGGCCGAGCGCCACCTGGTGGCCGGCGACATGATCGCCATGGAAAGCGCCCATTCACTGGGGCTGGTCGACGAACTGGTGCCGGCCGCTGAAGTGATTGACCGGGCCGTCGCATGGAGCCACTCGCTGCTGGCCCTGCCGCCGCATTCCATGCGCGCCACCCGCCGGCTGTGCCGCGCCGATCTGGCCGCCCTGTTCGACGACAGGGACGGCCTGGACATCGACAGTTTTGTCGACGGCTGGTTTGCCGAAGACACCCAGGCAACGCTCAAGCAGCTGGTGGCCAGGCTGGCCGGCGGCTGAACAGAGCCGGCCGGAGCAAGGTCAGCCCTCGGCCCCCAGCTCGCGAATAACGCTTGGCAGGGGCACGGCCTGGCCGGTTTTCTTGTCTATCCATACCAGCGTGGAGCTGCCTTCGGCGTACACGGTTTTCTCACCATTTTCGACGGGCGCAGCCGAGCGGATCTCGTGCATCAGCTTGATTGACGAGCGCCCGGGCGGTTCGGGCACCAGCGTCACTTCCACCGTTTCCGGCCAGTACAGCGGGCGGCGATAGTTGATGTTGATATTGGCCACCACCGGGCCGGTGTCGGCTTCCTGCCAATGGCTGGGCACCGATTGCATCCACTGCCCGCGGCAGTCCTCGATATAGCGCAGATAAACCACGTTGCTGACGTGGTTGAAGGCATCCATGTCGCCCCAGCGCACCGGCAGCTTGATGATGAATTCAGACATCATTACGCCCTTGTATGTAGTGTTGTGTGTCCTGGTTGTGTACCGATTGTAGCCCGTGCCTTCAGGCGGTTTGCTTGCCCCTGGAGCCGGTGCCCAGCATGTCGGCCAGGTATTTTCCCGTCCACGATGACTCATCGCGCGCCACCTGTTCGGGCGTGCCGGTGGCAATGATCTGCCCGCCGCCGTCGCCGCCTTCGGGGCCCAGGTCAACAATCCAGTCAGCCGTCTTGATCACGTCCAGGTTGTGCTCGATGACCACCACCGTGTTGCCCTCATCGCGCAGGCGGTGCAGCACCTTGAGCAGCATTCCGATGTCGTGAAAGTGCAGTCCGGTGGTGGGCTCGTCCAGAATATAGAGCGTGTTGCCGGTGTCGCGCTTGGACAGCTCGCGCGCCAGCTTGATGCGCTGCGCCTCGCCGCCCGACAGGGTGGTGGCGCTTTGGCCCAGCTGGATATAGCTTAAGCCCACATCCATCAGCGTGGCCAGCTTGCGCGCCACGGCCGGCACCGGGTCAAAGAACTCCAGCGCTTCCTCCACCGTCATTTCCAGCACTTCGTGAATGCTCTTGCCCTTGTAGGTGACCGACAGGGTCTCGCGGTTGTAGCGCCGTCCGCGGCACACGTCGCAGGGCACAAAAATGTCGGGCAGGAAATGCATTTCAACGCGAATCACGCCGTCGCCCTGGCAGGCCTCGCAGCGCCCGCCCTTGACGTTGAACGAGAACCGGCCTGGCTTGTAGCCGCGCGCGCGCGCTTCTTGGGTGCCGGCAAACAGCTCGCGAATGGGCGTGAACATGCCGGTGTAGGTGGCCGGGTTGGAGCGCGGCGTGCGGCCAATGGGGCTCTGGTCAATCTCCACCACCTTGTCAAACAGGTCCATGCCGGCAAAAGACTGATGCGGCGCCGGCTGGGCCGATGCGTTGTTGAGCTCGCGCGCGCTCAGCTTGTACAGGGTCTCGTTGATGAGCGTGGATTTTCCCGAGCCTGAAACGCCGGTAACGCACACAAACAGCCCGGCAGGCAGCTCCAGATCAACGCCCTTGAGGTTGTTGCCGGTGGCGCCGGAAATGGTCAGCAGGCGTTTTTTGTCGGGCTTGTGGCGCGTGGCCGGAATCTCGATTTCACGCCGGCCCGACAGGTAGTCACCGGTCAGCGAGTCCTCCTGTTCCGCCAGCCCTTGCGGCGTGCCGCTGTAGACA
>DATGTG010000140.1:0-5759 GCA_035301965.1 Wenzhouxiangella sp.
TGTTGATTTTTTGCAGGCCGGGCTGGGCGAGGGCCGCCTGCCCCGCAACCATTTTGACAGGGCCGTGCTGGCTAACGTGCTGGGTGAAATCCCGGAGCGCGCGGCCGCCATGGCGGAGCTGTTCGACACACTTGCCCCCGGCGGAATACTGGCCGTGGCTGAAACCATTTTCGACCCCCACTTTCAGACGCGCGGCAGCGTGACCGCACTTGCCCGCGCGGCCGGTTTTCGCGAACACGGTTTCCACGGCGACCGCCTGGCCTGGCTGATGCTTTTTGAAAAGCCGGGCGGGGTGCAGTCCGAATGACCCGGGCCTGCCGCCAATTCATCATCTGCCTGTACAGCGGTGCTTATCGGGGCGAAATCATGCCGGTTGACTATTCCCGGTTGGCTATTCCGTGACGGACAGGCCTGCAAAGTTGTCATCAAGCCGCTGTCTTGTGACTGCTGCGGTTGACGGCAATCAGGGCGTCAGGTCGAGGCGCAGGCTGGCGTGAATGGCGTTGCGAGTGGCGGCAGGGATGCCGGCCTCGTTTGCAAATTCAGGCCAGCGCTTCACCGCATCGGCAACTTCTCTGACAATGTGACGGGCACGGCTTTGCTGCAGGGAGGCCGTACGGGCGCAGGCCTCGAAGTCATCGGGTTTGAATTCGTCACGCTTGCCGTTGAGCGTCATCTGGTGGGCGGCTGTCCAGTCACCCTGCGGGTTGTAGCTGTAAGTCAGGTCAAAAGCGGGCGCCAAAGACCAGCGACCGGATTTGTCCATAAGAAAAGCGATGTTCTTTACATGGTCGTCCTGGTTGCGGGCCATGATGTTGAACACCATGCGGCGAAACTGCTCTTCCAGTGAGTCTGCAGGCAGGTCAAGCCTGCGCATGGTGGCCAGCGCCTGCTCGTAGCTCCAGGCGCCGGCCAGGTTGTAGTCAAAGTGCGCCATGGCGCCAAGTGACTGCATGTGGATTTTTTCACCATCGGTGCGCCGGTCAAAACGGCGGGTCATGAAATGTTGACGTCCGCCTTCTTCGAATAGCCGGCATTCACTCATGTAAATACCGGCCGCTTGCGCCATCAGTGCATAGGCATATTCAACGGCGCCAAAACCGGCCGGATCATCCAGTTCGCGGTCGCGATTGCCGGTTACACCATCAAATTTGAGCAGCCAATGCTCAAATCCGGGCCCGGCGTGCAGCTGGCCGGAACGGACTTCATTGGTTTCCCGGTTCCAGGCAATCAGGGCCTTGGCACGTGCACCGCCAGCCGAAGTTCCAACACGCAATATGTCGCGCATGGCCCGCTCGCGGCCGTCAAGCGCAAATGAGGTAGCCAGAGAATTGCGCCGGGTCAGAATGTCGGAAGCCAGCCTGACCAGTTCGCCTACTTCCAGCGCTGCAGCCTTGCCGGCGTCCGGGCCTGTGGCCGGCTCAAATTCAAGCGCGCCCATGCCGCGTCTGCCGGTGTAGCACAGCCGCTCCACTGCGTTGAGAGAATCGGGTGGTCGTCCCTGCGTGGCCAGCCAGGCGTTGACAAGTGCCTGGCCAAATCGATCCGGAAGGGAGTCGGCCAGCAGGCCCGGAAGACCATGGAAGCATTCATGCCCCAGTTCCGGGAAAGAATAGACGCGCCGTGAAAGCGGCATGGTCAGCGGTGCCGGCTGAATCCCGCTTGCGGCAAACTCGGAGGTGTACTCAAAGCGGGCCACCGTCTCGCCAGCAGCCAGGGAAACGGCGCCTATGGTGCGCCCCCACAGCCTGACTTCGGCAACCGTGGTCATGATTCATCGTCCCAGGTCCATGGTCCGGAGTCGGGTTTTTCACCGGACCGGCCCCGGGCCGGGGCACGCTGTCGCTGTTTTCCTTTCAGGCGCAGCAGTTCCAGCGGCCGCGGGCCGGGTTCCGGAATGAGTGCATCCAGCACATCAAGCAGGTCGAGCGCACGCAACACGCGAACAAGCGTGGGGGTTTGAACAGCGGCGCCGGCTTCCATGCGTTCCAGGGTGCGCTTGGCAATTCCTGCCTTGCGAGCCAGAGCGGCCTGGCTCAGCTCGCTGTCCAGGCGATAGCGGGCCAGGCGCTTGCCCAGTTCGGCCAGCACGGCTGAATCATCAAGACGGGTATTGATTTGCATGTCGTTATATGTGGCGACTTGTATGTGTTATGGCAACTTGTGTCGTCATTAAAGACGATTAAAGCTAAACAGTCAAGTCGTCACATGTTACGATAAATTTGAGTTTTACAGCATTAAATCGTCATATATTGAGACTTGTCGACTTGGGTGCGCAGATCAGCACGGTGTCATCCCGAGCATCAACAATGCCGCGTTCGACCAGGGTTTGGCGGGCGTCTTCGGCGTCTTTCTCGAACCAGGCCTGCGCCGAGCCCAGGCGGAAGCTGTAGCCCCAGGCGTCCATGTCGGCCAGCATGCGGGCCCTGCCCATGCCGGGCAGCTGGTCGGCGAGCAGAATCTGCAGGTAGCAGGTGGCGTTTTCGTTGGTCTGGTCGCCGCTGGCGTCGGTGTGGATATGCTGGCGCTGTTCGGGCGTCAGCACCAGCAGGTGGCAGGCTTCGTGCAGCAGGGAATGCACCGGCGTGTCGGGTCGGGCATACACCGTGCCGGCGATGATGCCGGCCTCGGGCTCGCCCCAGAAAGTGCCGGGAATGGGCTGGCCTTCGGCCACCGTTTGCAGGTTCAGTCCATACCGTTGCAGAAGGTTTTCGGCGGCGCCCGGCGGCAGTTCATCCAGGCGCAAAACCGATTGTTCAGCGACTGATTGTTCTGCGTTTGATTGTTCTGCGTCTGACAGAGCGGTTGCAGTCATGATGTCCGTAAAGTTGTTTGGCGGCAGCTATTGCACCAGCGGAGAGCCGGTCGGGTCAAGCTCCACGCCCTGTATATCGGCGTCACCGGCCAGCACGCGGGTGTACTGGCTCAGGGCGCGCTGTTCAGTGTTGCGCTTGAGGTCGGCGGCCACCCGGTCCCTGATGATATCGAAGGGCAGCTGTTTGCCAGGCAGGCGCTCGTCGACCGACACGATATGAAAGCCGTAGCGGGTCTTGACCAGGTTGGGCAAAATGCCGGTGTCTTCGGTGTCAAACAGGGCCTTTTCAAACTCCGGCACGGTTTCGCCGCGCTGCAGCTGGCCGAGATTGCCGCCGTGTTCGCCGGACGGGCAGTTGGAGTTTTCCCTGGCCCGTTTTTCGAAAAGTTCGGGGTCGGTGCGCAGCTCCATCAGCATGGCCGAGGCCAGTCGGGCCAGGTCGCCTATGGGGGTGTTTTGCGTCACCTGGAACAGGATGTGGCGGGCGTGTACCAGATCGCCGCTGCGGTAGCGCTCGGGCCGGGCATCGTAGAAGCGCCGGCATTCTTCCGGCGTCGGGTCGGGCACGTCCACTTCCTGTTCGAGCAGCTTTTCTATGGCGGCGGCATTGGTGTCATCGTCGGCATGGTCGGCCAGCAGCTCAAGCTCGACGGCCTGCTGGCGCAACAGCTCGTGCACGGCGGCCAGCTCCTTGCTGGGCCAGTTGTCCGTATTCACTTGCACGCCGTTGACGGTAACGCTCATGAGCGGGCTTCCTTCTGCTTGCGCGAGCGCACCAGCTGGTAGGGGCGAAACAGGTAGGCAATGCTGGCCATGCCGCTCCAGATGTGCACCATGCGGGTAAATGGTGATACCAGAAAAATGGTGAAGCCCAGCACGATGTGCGACTTGTACACGGCCGGCACGCCTTCGAGCAGGGCGGCACTGTTGCCCTTGAAGTAGACAATGCTTTGCACATAGGCCGACAGCTGTTCAAACATGGCGCCGTCCATGTGGCCGGCCGAAACCGGCAGGGTGGCCAGGCCCAGCAGCAGCTGCAGCCACAGCATGAGGACGATGGTGATGTCCCATTTGCGGCTGTTGGAACGGATGCGCTGATCGCCCAGGCGGCGCCAGATGAGCAGGGTCAGGCCAATGATGGCCACCAGCCCCGCCAGGCCGCCGGCCACCATGGCCAGCAGCTGGTGCTGGGCCGGGTTGAGCAGCCAGTGGACCGCCCAGCCGGGCAGAAGAAAGCCGGCAAAGTGACCGATGACCACGACCAGCACGCCGTAGTGAAATAAATTGGAGCCCCAGCGCAGGGTTTTGGCGCGCAGGATTTCGGATGAATCCGACTTCCATGAATAGGGTTCGCGGTCGTAGCGGATCAGGCTGCCCAGCAGCAAAACGGCCAGGCAGATGTAGGGGTAGATGGCATACAGGAACTGGTCCCAGGCGGATGGTTGGGTCATGTCAAATTCTCCCGGGCAGGGGTCATGATTGGGTGTCTGCGGGTATTTCAAAAGCCGGGCGCTCTTCCCAGCTTTCGTCCAGGTCTTCGGGCGGCGGCACCGGCTCACCGGGGTCAAGCCCCTTTTCACCGGCCAGCTCCAGCAGGGCGGCCAGCACGGCAGCGTAGCGGCTGTTGCGCTTGAGCAGCGTGTTGCCCAGCTTGCGCAGGATGAGTGAACATTCGCGCAGCAGCTCGGGCGTTTCATCCGGCTCGCAGCAGCTCAGGTATTCGAGCATGACGGGCAGATGGTCGGGCAACTCGTAGTCGCTTTGTTCCAGGCCAATGCGGTGGTAGCGTTCGCGCAATTCCAGCATGGCATCGCCGCGCTGGCGGCCATCGCCATGGACATGCTCGAACAGGTTGAGCGAGGTGGTGCGGCCGCGGTCAAACAGATCAACGTAGCGGCCTTCCACTTCCAGCTGCTCGCCGCTGATGAGCTCATCGGCCAGCTCGATCAGGCCGGCACGCTGCGGCGCGCTCAGTCCGGGTGTCTCGACCAGCACCGAGCGAACTTGCGGCAGCACGGCGCGCAGTTCTTCGTCGGGATAGGCCAGCAGGGCTGACAGCGCTCGCAGCATCAGGGAGTGTTGGCTGTTCATCATGGATCCTGGTCGATGGTGCGGATGGGGATCATCTTGCGCCGGCCCATCTTGCCGCCGAACAGGCCGGCCTTGGCGTCGATGCCGTCACAGCCGTTGCCAAAGGTAAAGCCGCAGCCGCCGCGCAGCTGGTAGGCGTTGTCGGTCTGCTCGCGGTGCGAGGTCGGGATGACATAGCGGTCTTCGTAGTCGGCGATGGCCAGGTAGCGATGCATTTCCTCGGCCGTGTCCGCGTCCAGGCCCACCTCTTCAAGCATGGCCGGATTCTGTTCTTCACCCAGCTGACGGGCGCGGAACCAGGCACGCATGGCCAGCATGCGCTTGAGGGCGCTGGTGACGGGCGGTTCGTTGCCGCCGGTGAGCAGATTGGCCAGATAGCGCACCGGAATGCGCAGTGATTCGACATCGGGCAGGCCGCCGCGCTCGTCGATGGAGCCGGCGTGGGCGTGCGACTGGATGGGCGACAGCGGCGGCACGTACCACACCATGGGCAGGGTGCGGTATTCGGGGTGCAGCGGGAAGGCAATCTTCCACTCCACCGCCATTTTGTAGGTCGGCGAGCGCCTGGCGGCTTCCAGCCAGTTTTCGGGCACGCCGTCCTTGCGGGCCTGTGCCTGCACCTCCGGATCATCGGGATCCAGGAACACATCCAGCTGGGCCTCGTAAAGATCCCTGGGATCTTCCACCGAGGCGGCTTCCTGGATGCGGTCGGCATCGTAGAGAATGACGCCCAGGTAGCGGATGCGGCCGACGCAGGTTTCCGAGCACACGGTAGGCTCGCCCACCTCGATGCGCGGATAGCAGAACGTGCATTTTTCGGCCTTGCCGGACACCCAGTTGAAGTAGATTTTCT
>DATGTG010000141.1:0-18409 GCA_035301965.1 Wenzhouxiangella sp.
CCCAGGGGCACAAAGGAGCCGGCGTTGTCCAGCCAGCCGTGTATGGCCAGCACCGGGACGTCGCCGTTTTGCCAGCGCAGTCCGTGAATTCTTCCGTCACAAAGTTCAATGCGCGTCATGATTTGCAGCCCGTCAAAGACGCTGAAGGCTGGCGTAGGCCAGCACCAGCCACTTGGTTCCGGCCTGCTCGAAATTGACCTGCACCCGCGCGCTGTCGCCGCTGCCTTCAACGCTGACCACCGTGCCTTTGCCAAAGCGTTCGTGGCTGACCATGGAGCCAAGATCAAAATCGTGCTCAACTGACGGGGCGGATGAGCTCGCTGATGAAAAAAGCCCGGACTGGTGTCGGGCCTTGGGGCGGATGTGCTCAGTCAGCTCCTCGGGCAGCTCGTCCAGGAAGCGGGAAGGCCAGGTGGTGGAAAACTGGCCGTGCAGATGGCGCGACTCGGCGCAGGTCATATAGAGCTCGCGCATGGCACGCGTCATGCCGACATAGCACAGCCGCCGTTCTTCAGCCAGCCGGTTGGGGTCCTCAATTGACTTGTGGTGCGGGAACAGCCCCTCTTCCATGCCTGCCATGAACACCAGCGGAAACTCGAGGCCCTTGGCCGAATGCAGGGTCATGAGCTGTACGCAGTCCTCCCAGGCATCGCCTTCATGATCACCGGCCTCCAGTGCCGCCTGCGACAGAAAGGACGCCAGCGGGCTCAGGCCGGCCTGCTCATCTTCGGGCGGCTGCCAGAAACTTTCGGCGGCGTGGGCCAGCTCGGTCAGGTTTTCTTCGCGACCCTCGGCCCGTTCCGGTGCCTCGCGCTGCCGATACCAGCGACCCAGATCGGCAGCGGCAATCACCTGCGCCACCAGATCGCCAAGCGTGGCCTCGGAAGTGGCTTCATCCAGATCCAGGATCAGTTTGAGAAAACCACTCACTGCGTTGCCGGCCCGGGCCGAAAAGACGTTATCTTCAAGCATGCCGGTGGCAGCCGCAAACAGGGAGCAGCTGCGCTCGGCGGCCCGTTCGCGAATGGCGGCCACCGTGCGTTCGCCTATGCCCCGCGCCGGCACGTTGACCACGCGCTCAAAAGCGGCATCATCGTCGCGGTTGTGCACCAGTCGTACATAGCCCATGGCGTCCTTGATTTCGGCGCGCTCAAAAAAACGCTGGCCGCCATAAACCCGGTAGGGGATGTCCTCGCCCAGCAGCCTCTGCTCAAACAGGCGCGACTGGGCGTTGGAGCGGTACAGCACGGCCACGTCGCTGGCGGCATGACCCTGCTCCAGCCAGTCGCGGATGCGGGCAACGACAAAATCCGCCTCCTCATCGGCGCTGAAGGCCGAAAAAACCCGAACGGGTTCTCCTTCCTGACCATCTGACCACAGGTTTTTTCCCATGCGGTCGGAGTTGTTGGAGATGACCTCGTTGGCGGCCTTGAGAATGGTGGCTGTTGAGCGATAGTTCTGTTCGAGCCGAACCGTGAGCGGATCAAAGTCACGGGCAAAATCAGACACGTTTTCGACCCGGGCGCCGCGCCAGCCATAAATCGACTGGTCGTCATCGCCGACAACGAAAAGGCGGGATTTGGGCCCGGCAATGATGCGCACCAGCGCGTACTGGAGCTCATTGGTGTCCTGAAACTCGTCAATCAGGACATGCCCGAAGCGCTGCTGGTACTGCTTTTGAAGGGCCGGATTGTCGCGCAGCAGTTCCAGGGTGCGCAGTAAAAGCTCGGTAAAGTCGACCAGGCCCGAACGCTCGCAATAAGCCTGGTAGCTGCGGTAGATGGCCACCTGGCTGAGCGCATGGGCGTTGTCGAAGGATTCAATGTTGTCGGGTCGCCGTCCGCTGCCCTTGTGGTGATTGATGAAGTACTGCATCTGGCGGGCCGGGAACTCGCCTTCATCAAGTTCCATGTCGCGAATGACGCGCCGCACCAGGCGGTGCTGATCTTCGCTGTCCAGAATCTGAAAGGTGTCGGGCAGGCCGGCTTCCCTGGCGTGCATGCGCAAAATACGGTGACATATTCCGTGAAATGTGCCAATCCAGAGGCCTTCGGGACGCATGTCAAGCAGCTCGCCGACCCGGCTGCGCATTTCACCGGCCGCCTTGTTGGTAAAGGTCACGGCCAAAAGCCCCATGGGGCTGACGTGCTGGACGCGAATCAGCCACGCAATGCGGTGGACCAGTACACGTGTCTTGCCCGAGCCCGCGCCGGCCAGCACCAGCACGTGCTCGTCACCGGCAGTAACCGCCTGGCGCTGGGCTTCATTGAGTTCGTCAAGCAGATCGCTGACGTCCATGAATATTCACCGCTGTGAAGGTTTGCAAAAAGAGCCCGCCGTCACGAGTCATCGCCTCACGGCAGCCGGGCTCACGTTATGTCTGTTTGGGCAGCCGCCTGGCGGGCCAGGGCATGGAGCCCGATGTCAACGCGCACAAAACCGCCGTCAAACGAAATGTTTCTGATGTGATGATAGGCCCTGGCCTGCGCCGAGGCCGCATCGCTGCCCAGGGCGCACAGGGCCAGCACACGCCCGCCGCTGGTCACCGTTTGTCCGTCGTCGTCAATGGTTGTGCCGGCATGGAAGACCTTGACGTCAGGCGGAAATTCCGCGTCCAGCCCGGCAATGACGCGGCCTTTTTCATACGTATCCGGATAGCCACCCGATGCCATGACAACGGCAAGCGCGGTGCGCTCGTCCCATTCAGGCTGTACGGAATCAGGGCGGCCTTCCAGGGTTTTCTCGATAATGTCAACCAGGTCGGAGCGCAGCCTGAACATGATGGGCTGGGCCTCCGGGTCGCCAAAGCGGGCATTGAACTCCAGCACTTTGGGCCCCTGGGCCGTCAGCATGACGCCGGCGTACAAAAAGCCGGTGAAGGGAAACCCTTCGCTGCTCAGCCCCGCCAGAGTGGGCTCGATGATTTTGCCGATGATTTCGTCATATGTCTTTTCATCAACGGCCGGGGTGGGCGACAACGCACCCATGCCGCCGGTGTTGGGCCCCCTGTCGCCGGCATCACGGCGCTTGTGGTCCTGGCTGGAGGCCATGGGCAGGTATTTTGTGCCATTGGCCACCACGATGAAGCTGGCCTCCTCCCCGGTCATGAACTCCTCGACAACCACGCGCTTGCCGGCACTGCCGAATGACTCGCCCGACAGCATGCCGTTCAGGGTAGCGCGCGCCTCATCTTCGGTTTCGACGATGATGACGCCCTTGCCGGCCGCCAGGCCATCGGCCTTGAGCACCACCGGCAGCCCGATTTCACGGACCAGGGACATGCCCTGGTCAACATCCTCGACCACGCCAAAGCCAGCCGTTGGAATGTTGTGGCGGGCCATGAAGTCCTTGGCAAACGCCTTGGACGATTCAAGCCGCGCCGCGCCTGCATTGGGCCCGAAGCATTTCAGGCCGGCCTGTTCAAAGCGGTCGACAATGCCGGCCGCCAGCGGCGCTTCGGGGCCGACAACGGTCAGGTCGATGGATTCGCGATGGGCCAGTGCCACCAGGCCGTCGATATCGTCAGCCGCCACGGGCACATTGCGCACCCCGGGCTCGGCGGCAGTGCCGGCATTGCCGGGTGCGACCACAACGTCGGAGACGCGCCGGGATTGGGCCAGCTTCCATGCCAGTGCGTGTTCGCGGCCGCCGCTGCCGACAACAAGAATTTTCATTGATCAGCCTGTCTGCCTGCATCAGGGATAAAGCGGAATTGTACCGCGGCCGCAGGCCTGGGCGGCGCCGGCGGGCTTTCAGCGGCGGGTATCAGTGCCTGAAGTGGCGACGGCCGGTAAAGACCATGGCGATGTCGTGCCGGTTGCAGGCATCGATGACCTCGCGGTCGCGCATTGAGCCGCCGGGCTGGATGATGGCGCGCACGCCGTGTTCGGCCGCCGCCTCAATGCTGTCGGCAAACGGGAAGAAGGCGTCGGAGGCCATGGCTGCGCCCTTCAGCGACAGCCCGGCATCGGCGGCCTTGAGTGCGCCGAAGCGGGCCGAGTCAATACGGCTCATCTGGCCTGCGCCTATGCCCAGGGTGGCGCCGCTGTTGGCGTAGACGATGGCGTTGGAGCGCACCATGCGCACCACCGCCCAGGCAAACTTGAGCGCTTCAAGCTCCTCGCCTGAAGGCGCGCGCCGGGTGACGGTTTCAAGCGCCGGTGCGCTGCTCCAGTCATCGTTTTGTTGCGCCAGCCAGCCACCGTCTATGGCGCGCAGGGTGAATTCGGGTGGCGCGGGCATGTCGGGAGTCAGAATGCGCAGGTTGCGTTTGCCGGCCAGCAGCCCGGCGGCTTCCTCACTGATGCCGGGTGCGATCAGCACTTCCAGGAACATTTTTTCCAGGCGCTGGGCCAGCTCGGCGTCAACTTCACGATTGCAGGCCACAATGCCCCCAAATGCCGACGTGCTGTCGCAGGCCAGCGCCTTGTCGTATGCCCGGGCCAGCGATGACGCCTGCGCCGCGCCGCACGGGTTGCCGTGCTTTACGATGACGCACGCCGGCTTTTCGCCCAGGCTGTTGACGCCGCTCCAGGCGGCATCGGCGTCCAGCAGGTTGTTGTAGCTTAAGGGCTTGCCCTGCAGCGGCTGGCAGCCGGCCAGTCCGGCGGCCTTTTGGCCGCGCCGGCGGTATACCCCGGCCGCCTGGTGGGGGTTTTCGCCGTAGCGCAGGATGGCGGTTGAATCCAGCGCCAGATTGAGACTGGGCGGCAGTTTTTCGTCGCTGTCGCAGGTCGACAGCCACTGGCTGATCTGGCCGTCATAGGCGCAGCTGTGGGCAAAGGCACGCTGGGCGAGCTTGCGGCGCCCGGACTCGTCCGGCAGCTCCGGAAGCCGTTCAATAAATTCGGAGTAGTCGTCGGGGCTGCACAAAATGCAGACATGGCGATGGTTCTTGGCGGCCGCCCGCAGCATGGCCGGGCCGCCGATATCGATGTTTTCCACAGCCTCGTCAAAGGTGAAGTCCGGCCGCGCAATGGTTTGTTCGAACGGATACAGGTTGACGACAACGACATCGATGCAGTCAATGCCGTGCTGCTCCATGGCGTCGCGGTCGAGATCGCGACGCCCCAGAATGCCGCCGTGAATTTTAGGATGCAGGGTTTTAACGCGGCCATCCATAATTTCCGGAAAGCCGGTGTATGTGCCGGCTTCGGTGACCGTCAGACCAGCCTCCTTGAGAGTTCGAGCCGTTCCGCCCGTTGACAGCAGCCCGAAACCGGCCTGCTGCAGGGCGCGGCCAAGTTCAGCCAGCCCGCGTTTGTCGGAAACGCTCAGCAGCGCCCAGCGGCGCGCGGAATTTGTCATGGCGTATCAGTCCAGTTGGTAGCGACGAATGCGGTTGCGCAGCGTGGTGCGGGTAATACCAAGAATGCCTGCAGCCTGTGACTGGTTGCCGCTGGTATGGTCCAGAACGGCACGCACCAGCGCTCGCTCCGCTTCGTCCATGATGATACTGTGCAGATTGTCGGGCGCTGTATTGCCCATATCTTCAAGAAACTGGCCGGCCACTTCCAGGACGAAGTCGTGCAGGCAAGGCTGGCGATCCGGATTTTTCATCGAAAAAGCTTTGATGCCCTCTGACAGGTTCAACTTGCATGTTGCATGCCCCAAATCGCAACTTTAGCACAACTGGCGGCTGGCTAGCTTTCGACGGCTGGCAAAAAGCGCATATGAAACCCGGTTGGTTCGCCACCGTCCATAATGAATTCCAGCAGCATGGGCATCAGCACGCCGGGTGACATGCCTTCATCAATGAGGTCGTCGTCGCGCAGGTATTCATGGGGGTAGAGGCGCCGCGCGCCGAGCACCTGCTGGCTGGCATCATAAAAGCGCACTTCAAGGGTCGGGTAGGGAATGGCGCGCTCGGCGCGATTGCGCAGGCTGACGCTAAGGATGACCCCGTCATCGATGCTTGGGTGCGGATGCAAATCCCGCGACACGATCTCGATGGCCTCGTTGAGGTCAATGCGGGTGTCCAGCTTTGACGACAGGCTGAAAAACCCGCCGGGCAGCGAGCCGGTCCGGTGCCAGGCAACGCCAATCTGGATGAGCAGGGCAAGAACAAGCAGCCCGCTCAGAACCGGCCACAGAAGATGCTTTGCGCGCTCAACACGACCGGGCTCGGGCGGGTCGTTATCGACGCTGCCGGAAAGGACGCCGGCTTCGGGCAGATCATCATATTCAACAACATCCACCGGCAGCTCGCCCTGAACAAGGTCGGCGTGCTCCATCAGCGGCGGCATGCCGCTGGCACTCAGCGGCCCTGATGATTCTTCCGGGCGATGGTCATACAGTTCGGACAGGCTGTTGAAGGTTTTGCCGCAGTTGCCGCAGCGGACAACGCCAGCGGCGGCCGCCAGTAAGCGGGCATCAAGCTCGTAGACCGTCTGGCAGGCCGGGCAGCGCGTGTACAGCATGCTTTCAGTCATCGGGCGGCCCGCCTGTCAGCTCGCGGTAGCGCTCAATGCGCTGGTCAAACCGCTGACGGGTTGTCAGCTCGCGCTGATTGGCGTCTTCCAGCTCGGCCCGCAGCTGCCGCAGCCTGGATCTTGCATCGCTGATTTCGCTTTGCAGCCCCCGTGAAATGCCCTTGCCTTCACGGCTGTCCCGGGCAGCCCGGCTGGCCAGTTTTTCATACCTGTTTTCATACAGATCCAGCGATGCCTTTAGCGCTGATTGCTCGTTACGTATCCCGGCCAGTCTGGAATCGCGCTCCAGGCGCAGCTCCTCTTCGCTCCGGTAGGTGGCCAGCAGCATGCGGTCTTGCGTTGCGCGTCGGCGCTGCTCGGCCTCTTCTCTGGCCTGCGCGGCGCGGCGCTTGCGCCGCTCGATGATTTCTTCGGGGCTGAGCGCCGGCTCGACCCTTTCCCTGACGGTGCCGTCGGGCCCCAGGCGCACATAGCCGTAGTCCTTGTACTCGGTGGGCACGGAGTCGCCGTAGTGGATCTCGCCATTGTCGTCAACCCAGCGATAGACAGACTGGGCCTGTGCTGTGGATGCCAGCAGAATCATTGTCAGGGCAATGGTCAGGGTTGTGCGCAGCATGACGTTTCCAAACTGGCCCCCTTCAGGCCCCGTACCGCTGCCTGTAGCCTAACATGGCGTCAAGGTCGGCTTCCGGCTGGCCCTTGTGCCGCAGCCATTCGAGCAGGTCCTGGAGGCGGGCGACGGAAATCACTTCCAGTCCCAGGTCACGAACCTGCTCAACCGCTGAGCGGCTGTGGCCCGGCGCCA
The DNA here is from genome assembly GCA_035301965.1 of Wenzhouxiangella sp. Lineage (GTDB taxonomy): Bacteria > Pseudomonadota > Gammaproteobacteria > Xanthomonadales > Wenzhouxiangellaceae > Wenzhouxiangella. The sequence goes on from DATGTG010000141.1 coordinate 7,237, forward strand.
CTTCCTGGCGGTCCAGCGCGATGGCCACGCCAGCGGGCTGTGCGCGCGCCGCCCTGATGATGGACAGGGCCTCGTTGATCGCCGTTCCGGCGGTCATGACGTCATCAATGATGAGCACTCGTCCGGCCAGTGGCGCGCCGACAATTGTTCCGCCCTCACCGTGATCCTTGGCTTCCTTGCGGTTGTACGCAAATGGCTTGTCCATGCCGTGATCGCGGAACAGGCACAGCGCGGTGGCCGTGGCCAGCGGGATGCCCTTGTAGGCCGGGCCAAAGAGCATGTCGAACTCCAGGCCGCTGTCGGCGATGGCATGGGCGTAGCAGCTTGCCAGGCCGTCAATGGCCCGCCCTGTGGAAAACAGGCCGGCGTTGAAGAAATAGGGGCTCTGACGCCCCGATTTCAGGGTGAAGTTTCCAAAGCGCAGCGCCTGGCACTCAACGCTCAGCTGCAGAAACTGTTTTGTCCAAGGCTTGATCATGCCTGCATTTTAGGCGAACCGGGCAATCAGGTCACCTTCTGTGCCGCGAGCAGGCAGGCAACGCAGCAGAGCGTCCTTCACGGCCCGCCCGATTGGCCTACCATACGGTCTGTTTCAACATGAATTCACAACTTATGCGCATCATTGCTTTCAACGCCAACGGCATTCGCGCCGCGCACAGAAAAGGCTTTTTTGACTGGCTTAAAAAACAGAAGGCCGATTTTGTCTGCGTGCAGGAAACCAAAGCCCAGCACTGGCAGCTGGCCGATCGGGACTTTTTCCCGGTGGGCTACCACAGCTACTATCACGATGCCGAAAAGAGGGGCTACTCCGGCACGGCGATTTATTCGAAACATCAGCCAAAGCAGGTGATTTACGGGCTGGGCTGGGAGGAGTTCGACCGGGAGGGGCGCTGGCTGCAGCTGGATTTTGACAATCTCAGCGTGGTGTCGCTGTATTTTCCGTCGGGCACTTCGGGCGACGAGCGCCAGGAATTCAAGTATCGCTGCATGGACCATTTGCGCCCGCGTCTTGAAGAGATTGTTGCCTCGGGCCGTGAATACGTCATTTGCGGCGACTGGAACATCGCCCACAAAAAAATTGACATTAAAAACTGGCGCTCCAACCAGAAAAACTCGGGATTTCTGCCCGAGGAGCGGGCGTGGCTGGACGAGGTCTTCGGTCCGGTGGGTTTGGTCGACACGTTCAGGGAAGTCGACCCGCGTGAGGATCGCTATACCTGGTGGTCATACCGGGGCAACGCGCGCGCCAACAACGTGGGCTGGCGGATTGACTATCAGGTGGCCACGCCCGGTTTTGCTGCGCTGGCGCGCAAGGCGGAAATTCACGCCGAGGACAATTTTTCTGATCACGCGCCCCTGATCATCGATTACGACGCGCCCGAGCCATGATGGCAGCGGCCCCGAGATGAAGGCAGCGCCGCAGTCACGCTGGCGCCGTGCCTGGCTGGTGTATACGCGCCCTTCGGCGCTGCGGATGCTGTTTCTGGGCTTTTCCGCCGGGCTGCCTTTCATGCTGGTGTTTGCCACGCTGACAGCCTGGCTGCGCGATGCCGGCGTGTCGCGCACGGCGATAGGCTTTTTTGCCTGGATAGGGATCACCTATTCCATCAAGGTGTTTTGGTCGCCGGTGATTGACAGGCTCGGACTGCCGCTTCTTACCAAAATGTTCGGCCAGCGTCGCGGCTGGATGCTTTTGGCCCAGCTGGGCATCATGGCGGGCCTGGCTGCCATGGCGGTGGTCGATCCGGTCGAACATATCCGGATTCTGGCGCTTTTGGCGCTGATGGTGGCTTTTGCCGCCGCCACCCAGGATGTGGCCATCGACGCGTTCCGCATTGAGTCGGATTCGGCCGACTACCAGGCAGCGCTGGCGGGCACCTACGTGCTCGGTTACCGGCTGGCCATTCTTGCGGCCGGCGCCGGCGCGCTCTACATTGCCGATTACCGCAGCTGGACAGCGGCCTATCTGACCATGAGCGCCCTGGGGCTGGTGGGCGTGATGACCACGCTGCTGTCGCCGGAACCGTCATCGCCCGAACGCCTTGATATCGAGAGGGACCCGCTGGTTGTTGCCTGGCGCCAAAAAACGCGACTGACCGGTATGCCATCGAATATGGCCGCATGGCTGATCGGGGCAGTGGCAGCGCCGCTGGCCGACTTTTTCCGCCGCAACGGCTGGCTGGCGGTGCCGGTGCTGGCGCTGGTCGGCCTGTTCAAGATGTCGGACATTTCGATGGCGGCCATGGCCAACCCCCTGTATCTGGATCTGGGCTTTACGCTCAGCCAGATTGCCACCGTCACCAAGCTGTTTGGCGTGTTCATGACCATTGCCGGCGGGCTGCTGGGTGGCGTGCTGGTGGCGCGCTACGGGCTGCTGCCCATGCTGCTGGCATCAGCGATTGCCGTGGCGGCCACCAATCTGCTGTTTGCCTGGCTGGCGACCACCGGCCCGCAGCTGTGGGCGCTGTTCATGGCCATAGGCGCCGACAATCTGGCCAACGGCATTTCTGCCACGGTGTTTATTGCCTGGCTGTCATCGCTGGTCAGTCGCCGCTATACGGCAACCCAGTACGCATTGTTCAGCTCATTCATGACCCTGCCCGGCAAGATCATGGGTGGGCCATCGGGCTGGATAGTCGACCAGGCCGGGTATCCATTCTTTTTCATCTATGCCGCAGGCCTGGGAATTCCAGCCGTTCTTCTTATTGTCTGGCTGATGAGCACGCGTTTTGAGATTGACGGTGCGGCGCGGAGTCAGGCCAGCGCCGAAAACGGCGTCGGCGAGTCAATCAGCGAGTAAAGATGGTGCCGGCCAGCACGGCTTGCCGCGCCCCGGTAATGGTGCGCGTGTCCACCCGTTCGCCGCGCAGTCGGCGCTCGGCCAGCCAGGCAAACAGGGTGGCTTCAATATAGTCGGGGTCCACTCCGTAGGCGGCGGTGCTTTCAACCCTGGTCCTGGGCAGCCGCCGCCTGATTCGGTCGATGAGGTCATGATTGTGCACGCCTCCGCCGCAGACCAACAGCGTCGATTCGGCGTGCGCGGGGTCAAGGCCGGCAATGGCATCAGCCAGCGTGCGCGCACTCAGTTCGGCCAGCGTGGCCTGAATGTCCGCGGGCCGGCTGGCGGCCCAGTCGGGCAAATGCGTATCCAGCCATGTCGGGCTGAAATATTCAATGCCCGTGCTTTTGGGGGGTGAAAGCGCAAAAAAAGGATCCTTGACCAGGGACGCCAGCCAATTCTCATCAACTGTTCCACTGGCTGCCCACTCGCCTCCGTGGTCAAAATCGGCATCAGGGTGGTGGCGCCGGTACCATTCGTCCAGCAGACAGTTTGCCGGGCCCGTATCAAAGCCGACAGTTGCTGTTTCCGGCGCCAGGACGGTCAGGTTGGCAATGCCGCCCAGATTGACGACCATGCGGGTTTTGGCCGGCAGTCTGAACAAGTGCTCATGCAGAAGTGGCGCCAGCGGCGCCCCCTGGCCACCAGCGGCCAGGTCGGCGCGCCTGAAGTCGGCCACAACGGTCATTCCGGTTCGTTGCGCCAGCCGCCAGGGATCGCCAATTTGCAGCGTGAAAGGGGGTGCGGCACAGGGGTGGTGAAGAACTGTTTGCCCGTGGCTGCCGATGGCGGTGATGTCGGCCGGCCGGCAGCCGGCCATTTCGATGATTTCAAGCGCCGCAGCGGCCAGCGCATCTCCCAGGGCGGCGTCGAGCTGGGCCAGCCGCATGCTGGGGAAAACGTCCGGGTTGCGGCGCAGGTCGGAAAGAGCCGACCTGAGGCTGTCATCAAAGGCAAACGTGTGGCTTGCCAAAAGCTCGATCTGTCGACTGCCAGGCCGGGCAACCACCGCGTCCATGCCGTCCATGCTGGTGCCCGAGATCAGGCCGATGAACAGCCCTTGAGACACCGCGCGACCCTAACAGCTGCTGCTGACGGCCGAGCAGTCGTCTGAATGGTGGTTGCCGGCCAGCAGGGTTCGGGTTGCGGTCAGGCGGTCGAGGCGTGCCAGCATGACGTCGCCCAGCTGGCTGAAGCTCTCCATCTGGTCGCGCGGCAGCGGGTCGGCCTGCGGCAAATCAACCGTGCGCGGATTGCGGTGCACGCCGTTAACCAGGAATTCGTAATGCAAATGCGGGCCGGTGGCCCAGCCGGTGGCGCCAACCCGGCCTATGGTCTGCCCCTGGCGGACGCGCTCGCCGCGCTTGACGAGCTTTTTGGACAGATGCAGGTATTTGGTGACAATGCTGTTGCCGTGCTGGATGAAAATGTAGTTGCCGTTGGCCTGGGTGTAGCCGGCCTCAATGATTTTGCCGTCGCCCGATGCCCACACCGGCGTGCCCGTTGGCGCCGCATAGTCTGTGCCGTTGTGCGGCCGAACCTGGCCGTTGACCGGGTGCAGGCGGCGCGGATTGAAGTTGGATGACACGCGGGTGAAGTTCAGTGGCGTGCGCAAAAAAGCCTTGCGCATGGGTCGTCCGTCGGGGGCAAAATAGTCGGCTCCGTTGCCGGCGTCAAAGCGCAGTGCCTCAAACGGCTGGCTGCGGTTGACGAAGCGGGCCGCCAGAATGTCGCCATCGCGCAGGTGCTCTCCATCACGCCATACTTCTTCGTACACCAGGGCAAAATGGTCTCCGGAACAAATGTCCAGCGCAAAGTCGATGTCCCAGCCAAAAATATCGGCCAGCCGCATGATCATGACATCGGACAGGCCGGCCTGGACTGCGTCCCTGTAAAGCGAGCTGGTCACAATGCCCGATTTCTCGACAATGCGGCGGTCAAGGTCGCGTGGCTCGGTTCGTATTTGCAGGCCTTCGCCGGTTTGCTCCACAAACAGCCAGGCGGCCTCGTCCAGCTCGGTGCGCAATGCCTGGAATCCGGTATCGGCGTCAATATTGAACGCAAACTGATCGCCGGGCCGGATGCGCGCCAGGTCGCGTTCGTCACGGGCTGCTTCAGCCACCTGGTGCAGCAGCCCAGCGCTCAGGCCCAGCTGCCGGAAAACCTGTTCCAGCGTCTGGCCGGGCTTGATTTCAACAACCTGCCATTCATGTTCATCGTCTTGATTGCTGTAGCCGTTGAGCAATGCATTGGCTGCCTGGGCGGTGCTGCTTTCTGCCTGGTCTTGCAGGTTTGCAGCAGGCAGCTCCAAAGGCTGCACCCGTGCCGCCGGAGTGCCTTCCGGACCACCGGGCACCAGCATGAAGCCCAGGCCCAAAGCGACAAGCCCGGCGGCTGCCAGGCTTGTGCGGGGGCGGGCTCCAAAGGCTTTTTTGCCCCGTTTCAGCAACGCGCCGGATTGCAGCATCAGCTGATCCAGCAGCGGCTGCAATGTGCGCTGCACATGACGTGCTGCAGCGCCTGCAGACTTGCGGCGCACGCGCCGTCTGCCAGAGGTTGCCATCGGTTTCTTGCTCATGTAAAGACTAACTGAACCCTTAAAAAAGGTAACATTACCGGCTTATGGCCGTTCAAGTCAACGGATTTTGATCGCGCCTGATGTTAAAAAACTGTCAGGGACAGCACGATAAAAATGACGGGAATCAGCGAAATTATCCGTGGTGCCGCCGAGGTGATCCACGAGGCCGATCTTGAAAAGCGCCTGAAGGAAGGGCGCCCGCTGCGCATCAAGGTCGGTTTCGACCCCACCGCGCCGGATTTGCATCTGGGCCATACGGTGATCCTCAACGCCATGCGTCGTTTTCAGGATCTGGGGCATCAGGTTATCTTTTTGATTGGCGATTTTACGGGCATGATCGGTGACCCCAGCGGCAAGAACGTAACCCGCAAGCCGCTGACTCGCGAAGAGGTTGAGGCCAATGCCCAAACCTATGCCGAGCAGGTGTACAAGGTGCTGGACAGTGAGCGCACCGAACTGCGCTTCAACTCCGAGTGGTTTTCGGACATGAGTGCCGCCGACATGATTCGGCTGGCCTCGCAGCACACCGTTGCGCGCATGCTTGAGCGTGATGATTTTGAAAAGCGTTACCGTGCGGAACAACCCATCGCCATTCACGAGTTTCTCTATCCGCTGGTGCAGGGCCACGACTCGGTGGCGCTCAGGGCCGATGTGGAGATGGGCGGCACGGACCAGAAGTTCAACTTGCTGGTGGGTCGCCAGCTGCAACAACAAAGCGGTCAGGCACCGCAGGTCATCATTACCTGGCCGCTGCTTGAGGGCACCGATGGCGTTCAGAAGATGTCCAAGTCGCTCGGCAACTACATTGGTATCAATGAGCCGGCCGATGACATGTTCGGAAAGTTGATGAGCATTTCCGATGAGCTCATGTGGCGTTATTTTGAGCTGCTGAGCTTTCGACCGCAGGACGACATCCGCCGTCTGCAGGGCGAAGTTGCGGGCGGCGCCAACCCCCGCGACGCCAAGTTTTCCCTGGCGGAGGAAATTGTTGATCGCTTTCACGGGGCCGGCGCCGGTGAACGGGCACGCGGCGTTTTCATCGCCCGTTTTCAAAAGGGGCAGATGCCCGATGACATGCCTGAATTCATGCTGGAGTCGGGCCCGGACGGGCTGGGCATTGCCGCCGCCCTGACCGCCTGCGGCCTGACGGCATCAAATTCAGAGGCGTTTCGCATGGTCAGGCAAGGCGCTGTAAGGGTGGACGGCCACAAAGTGGACAGCCGGGAGCTGGTGCTTGACAAAGGTTTTGTCGGGATTTTGCAGGTGGGCAAGCGCCGCTTTGCCAAGGCGCGGGTCGAATAACGCCGGACTACTGGCCCCAGCGTGGGGCGTCTTCAAGAAACGCCCGCTCTTGTGCAGTGTTTTCGCGTCCGAGTGCCCGATTGCGGTGAGGAAAGCGGCCAAAGCGTTCAATAACATCCGCATGCTCGCGGGCATACTTCAGGAAGGCCCCGGTCAGTTCAGGGTGGTCGGGAAAATCCGCCGCCAGCCTCTCATATGACTGCACCGACAGACGCTGGGCAAGCCGGTCCTCGCTGTGCTCCAGGGGCAAATAGAAAAAAGCCCGTTCAGCCAGCCCCAGCTCGCGGTCAGCGCCGCTCATCAGGCCGGCCAGAGCAAGTGCCAGCGCCTGGCTGTCGTGGGCAAAGGCCTGTGCCTGGCCGCGGTAGATCACCCGGGGCGCCTGGTCCAGCGCCAGAATCATTGCCAGTCGGCCATGCGCTGATACCAGCCAGTCCGTCAAGCCCCCGGCCGCTGCGCTTTTCATGGCCGTCTCAAAAACTTCGCGAACCTGCTCGTCCTGCTGCCGGGTGGGCTGAAACCACAACCCCATGCGCTCACCAATGGCGCCGGCATCGTGTGCTGCCGGTCCGAACCAGAATTCAAGCAGGTCTTTGGGCCTGACAGTCATGATGATCCGTGCACTCTCAGTCCGCCAGTCAAGGCGATTGAGCCGGGCATTGCGAGCCCGGTCCGCAAACGTGTGGAGTCAGCCCTTGGGGCCCAGCAGCAGCCAAATGATCAGGCCGACCACGGGGAACAGAAGCAGGATGAGAATCCACAAGACCTTGGCGAACATGCCGGCGCTGCTGGCCGCCACTTTCAAAACCGCCCAAATGACAATGATCAGCCAGATCAGTCCAAGAATTCCGCTACCAATTGTTACGCCCATTTGCACTGTCCTCTTTTGTTGTTGATGGCAGTGGGCTCAAGCATGCTTGCTGGCGGTGCTGCAGTCAAGCAAAACCGCTTTCCAGGGCGCAGTGACAGCCAGGCTGTATATAAATTGGTGGTGTCACGGATCTTTACTGGAGGGTCGTGTGTTGTCTTCAGCAGCACATATTGGTACGTCAACGCAGGCGCCGTGTCAGGCGGGCGGGCTCGAGCAGGTCCGCAAGCCGTGCTGCCGCCGATGTGATGAATTGAATGACGAGCGGTGCGTATTGGTTTGGCTTCCCGCGTCTGTCCGCATTGCTAAAGGGCTGGGGAATGCCCATATGGGCCACAGACAAGGGGCAGCTGGAGACGGTCGGCAAGAAAATGAAAGAAATTTGAAAAAAAGCTTGACGTGCGAAAAAGAGGGGCTATAATGCGCCGTCTCGCTGGTCACAAGACGCCGTTTTGAAATGAAACGGAAGCGGGCGGCACCAAAAAGAATTTCGATTCAGGTGTTGACTTTCAAAATGTCTTGGTTATAATGGCCAGCCCGGTTAGCGAAACGCACCGGATCAAAAGCAAGACAAGTTCATTAACAAATCAAGCAGGTAATTTGTGTGGGTGCCCTCGATTGGCAGATGCCATTTGAGAGCAACCTGTCCTAGAAATTACGTGAGTTATACGTTTAATTCCAGGGCGGGGTCTGCTCGCAGTTCTAAAGCTTTTTGCTTTTAAACTGAAGAGTTTGATCCTGGCTCAGATTGAACGCTGGCGGCATGCCTAACACATGCAAGTCGAACGGAAACAGGCCAGACAATCCCTTCGGGGTGCGTCAGGTGCTGTCGAGTGGCGGATGGGTGAGTAATGCGTAGGAATCTGCCCTGCAGCGGGGAATAGCCCGGGGAAACCCGGATCAATACCGCATACGCTCTACGGAGGAAAGTGGGCCTCTTCATGAAAGCTCACACTGCAGGATGAGCCTACGTCCGATTAGCTAGTTGGTGGGGTAAAGGCCTACCAAGGTGACGATCGGTAGCTGGTCTGAGAGGATGATCAGCCACACCGGGACTGAGACACGGCCCGGACTCCTACGGGAGGCAGCAGTGGGGAATCTTGGACAATGGGCGAAAGCCTGATCCAGCAATGCCGCGTGTGTGAAGAAGGCCTGCGGGTTGTAAAGCACTTTTATGAAGGAAGAAATGGCCCGGGTTAATAGCCTGTGGCAGTTGACGGTACTTCAGGAATAAGCACCGGCTAACTTCGTGCCAGCAGCCGCGGTAATACGAAGGGTGCAAGCGTTAATCGGAATTACTGGGCGTAAAGCGTGCGTAGGCGGCTTCGTCAGTCGGATGTGAAAGCCCCGGGCTTAACCTGGGAATTGCATTCGATACTGCGAAGCTAGAGTCTGGTAGAGGTAAGTGGAATTCCAGGTGTAGCGGTGGAATGCGTAGATATCTGGAGGAACACCAGTGGCGAAGGCGGCTTACTGGACCAAGACTGACGCTGATGTACGAAAGCGTGGGTAGCAAACAGGATTAGATACCCTGGTAGTCCACGCCCTAAACGATGTCAACTAGTTGTTGGGAGCCTTAATAGCTCTTGGTGACGAAGCTAACGCGTTAAGTTGACCGCCTGGGGAGTACGGCCGCAAGGCTAAAACTCAAAGGAATTGACGGGGGCCCGCACAAGCGGTGGAGCATGTGGTTTAATTCGATGCAACGCGAAGAACCTTACCAGCCCTTGACATCCTCGGAACTTGGCAGAGATGCCTTGGTGCCTTCGGGAACCGAGTGACAGGTGCTGCATGGCTGTCGTCAGCTCGTGTCGTGAGATGTTGGGTTAAGTCCCGCAACGAGCGCAACCCTTGTCCTTAGTTGCCAGCGAGTCATGTCGGGAACTCTAAGGAGACTGCCGGTGATAAACCGGAGGAAGGTGGGGATGATGTCAAGTCATCATGGCCCTTACGGGCTGGGCTACACACGTGCTACAATGGTCGGTACAGAGGGCCGCTAACTCGCGAGAGCATGCTAATCCCAGAAAGCCGATCTTAGTCCGGATCGCAGTCTGCAACTCGACTGCGTGAAGTCGGAATCGCTAGTAATCGCAGATCAGCAACGCTGCGGTGAATACGTTCCCGGGCCTTGTACACACCGCCCGTCACACCATGGAAGTTGGCTGCACCAGAAGCAGGTAGTCTAACCCTCGGGAGGACGCTTGCCACGGTGTGGTCAATGACTGGGGTGAAGTCGTAACAAGGTAGCCGTAGGGGAACCTGCGGCTGGATCACCTCCTTTAAAGAGAACGCATCCACCTTTTGAGGGTGCCCACACAAGTTACCTGCAGTAGAACTGCACCACGTCGGCCCAGGTCCGCGTCAGGTTTAAACAGACCGGGTCTGTAGCTCAGTTGGTTAGAGCGCACCCCTGATAAGGGTGAGGTCGGTGGTTCAAATCCACCCAGACCCACCACCTTTGAATGGGGCCATAGCTCAGCTGGGAGAGCGCCTGCTTTGCAAGCAGGAAGTCGGCGGTTCGATCCCGCCTGGCTCCACCATTTTTGGTTGGGCCGGCATGGATCAAAAGTTCTTTAACAATCTGGAATCTGTTCAAGAGCGTCTTGGATATCAATCATTCTGATTGATGTTCAGTCGTGTCAGCGAAAAAGGTTGGGTGTTTGTGCACTATGACCTCATGGCCAGTTGGCTTTGGGTTATATGACCAAGCAACCAAGCGCACACGGTGGATGCCTTGGCGGCAGAAGGCGATGAAGGACGTGACAGCCTGCGAAAAGTCACGGGGAGCTGGCAATAAGCTTTGATCCGTGAATGTCCGAATGGGGAAACCCACTCCGCTTGCGGAGTATCTGTACCTGAATCTATAGGGTGCAGAAGCGAACCCGGAGAACTGAAATATCTAAGTACCCGGAGGAAAAGAAATCAACCGAGATTCCCCTAGTAGTGACGAGCGAACGGGGATTAGCCCTTAAGTCTCTTATGTTTTAGCAGAACGATCTGGAAAGTTCGGCCATAGACGGTGACAGCCCGGTATGTGAAAGGGCATTTGAGATGAAATCGAGTAAGGCGAGGCACGTGAAACCTTGTCTGAACATGGGGGGACCATCCTCCAAGGCTAAATACTCTCTGCCGACCGATAGCGAACCAGTACCGTGAGGGAAAGGCGAAAAGAACCCCGGAGAGGGGAGTGAAATAGAACCTGAAACCGTGTGCGTACAAGCAGTCAGAGCCGACTTCGGTCGGTGATGGCGTACCTTTTGCATTATGGGTCAGCGACTTACTTTCAGTGGCAAGCTTAACCGTTTAGGGAAGGCGAAGGGAAACCGAGTCTGAATAGGGCGATTAGTCTCTGAGAGTAGACCCGAAACCGAGTGATCTAGCCATGGGCAGGGTGAAGGTCGAGTAACATCGACTGGAGGCCCGAACCCACTAATGTTGAAAAATTAGGGGATGACCTGTGGTTAGGAGTGAAAGGCTAAACAAACTCGGAGATAGCTGGTTCTCCTCGAAAGCTATTTAGGTAGCGCCTCGTGTCTCACTCCTGGGGGTAGAGCACTGTTATGGCTAGGGGGTCATACCGACTTAC
>DATGTG010000142.1:0-7411 GCA_035301965.1 Wenzhouxiangella sp.
TCGCGCCGGTGACGAACTGCCTGGTGGCCGCCGTCTTGAGGCCGTGGAGGCGCAGCGCGTGCTGGTTGCCCACAATGGCAAAATTGAGCAGCTGGCGTTTGATTCCAGTCAGTCTGGCGGGGAGCGCACGGGCCGTTCGGCTTCACAGCATCGTGAAAGCGGGGTTGATGCCAGCCGGCTGACGGGTTTGCGCGGTTTTGAATCCGGCACTTCGGCACCCAGCATTGCATCCGTGCCGGCGGTCGTTGAATCTCTTGGGGTGGATGCCGGCCGCCTGGCCGACTCGATTTCGATTACCCCGGTGTCGGACGGCGGCTTCAGGTTGCGCCCCGGCCGTGATGCACAGCTGTTTGGGCAGCTTGGGCTGCAGGTCAACGATGTTGTGGTGGGCGTCAACGGCCAGCGGGTAAACTCAATGCAGGATGTCGAACAGCTGTTTGGTGAAATAATGACCAGTGGCGAGGTGGCCATCAGCGTCCGCCGCGACGGGCGTGAGGTGACGCTGCGGCCCGATCTGGAAAAAATCATGGAGCAAATGCGATCGCCATGAAGCGACTGTTACAGGCCATTGCGCTGATTGCGCTGCTGGTATCGGCCATTTCGGCTGTTTCTGCCCGGCAGGGAAACGCGGATGACGGCTACGTGCTCAATTTCAAGGACGCTGATATTCGCACCCTGATTTCGGCGGTGGCGGACATGACCGGTCGCTCCATCATTGTCGATCCACAAGTTAGCGGCAAGGTGACGGTCAATTCTTCCAGGCCGCTTGATAATGATGAAATCTGGGATGTGTTTCAGACCATTTTACGCGTACACGGTTATGCCGCCGTCAGCGATGAGCGGATTGTGCGCGTTGTGCCCGATGTCAATGCCCGCCAGGATGGGCGCGTGCCGGTGGACGACATGGAGCTGGCCGGTGATGCGCCGGTCACGCGCATCATCACGCTGGAACACGTTGACGCCAGCGAAGTCTCGCAGCTGCTGCGCCAGCTGCTGCCGCAGTCCGCCTTCATGGCACACCATGAAGCATCCAACAGCCTGATCATCAGCGATCGGGCGGCCAATATCCGGCGCATCAAGGCCATTGTCGATCGGCTTGACTCTTCCACCGATCGCGAGATCGAGGTGATCAAGCTGTCGCATGCCGACGCGGCCGAAGTGGTGCAGCTGATCAACCAGATATATCCGTCCAGCGGAAGCGCCAGGCTGGCCGTGGCCGATGATCGCAGCAACACCATTGTTCTGGCCGGCGATCCGTCGCGTCGCCTGCGGCTGCGCACCCTTGTCAGCCACCTGGATACGCCGTTGGAATCCGAAGGCAGCACGCGCGTGATTTACCTGCGCTATGCCACGGCCGATACCCTGGTGGCTGTTCTGGAGGGCATGCTTGACCTGGGCAGCGATGAGGAGGGCATGAGGGCGCGCATTCAGGCTCATGAAGAAACCAACGCCCTGGTCATCACTGCCTCGCCGTCCGTTTACCGCTCAATTGAATCGGTGGTGCGTCAGCTTGACGTGCGCCGTGCCCAGGTGCTGGTCGAGGCCATCATTGCCGAGGTGGCCATGGACACCAGCCGTGAGCTGGGCATTCAGTGGCAGGCTTTCGAGTCGGGTGACAAGGGTTTTTTTGGCGGCACCAACTTCCAGTCAGGCGGCAGCAACATCCTCAACCTCAGCGCCGGGCTCGCCGGTGGTCGCGGTGAGCAGCCGCTGCTGCCCGGGCGCGGGCTCAATCTGGGCTATGTCGGTGGGCGCACCAGTCTTTTGGGCGTGGAAATTCTTGAAATTGGCGGCCTGGCACGCGCGCTGTCACGTGATTCCAGCACCAACGTGCTGTCCACACCTTCAATCGTGACTTTGGACAATCACGAGGCCAGCATCAATGTCGGCCAGGAAGTCCCTTTTCTGTCGGGCAGCTATTCCACCCAGGGTGTTGCCACCGGCGAGGGGCAGGTCAATCCTTTCCAGACCATCAATCGTGAAGAGATCGGCATCAAGCTGAATGTCACCCCGCACATCAACGAGGGCAACACCATCATGCTTGACATTTCCCAGGAAGTGTCCACTTTGGCGCAGTCGCTGAGCGCGGTTGACCTGGTGACCGACAAGCGCACCATCTCGACGCGCGTCATGGTTCCCGATGGCTCCATTCTGGTGCTGGGCGGACTGATCAGCGACGATCTGGAGGAGGGTTTTGAAGAGGTGCCGGGGCTGGGCCGCATTCCGCTGCTTGGCAACCTGTTCCGCTACAGAACCTCCAGCAAGATCAAGCGCAATCTGATGGTGTTCATACGCCCGCAAATCCTGCATGATCAGGAGCTGATGGACAGCGTAACCCGATCGAAATACACCCATATCCGCGGCATGCAGCTGGATCAGCGCGAGCAGGGCCGCGGGCTGATGAGCAAGGATCAGGCGCCCTTGCTGCCCGAGCTGGAAGCGTTTATGCAGGCCGCGCCCGCAGTCATTGAGTCGGGCGCAGCGGCCGGGCCCGATGACGATGAAAGCTGAGTTTCGGCCAGGCTACGGTTTTGCCCGCAAGCGGGGGGTGACAGTTGCCGGTCGTGACAACGAGGGCCGGCTGAAGCTGCTGGTCCGTGAGCCGCTTGACATGTCCGCACTGCAGGAGGTTCGCCGGCACGTGCACGGGCCGGCGGCCATCGAGCGCCTGTCTGCAGCTGAATACGAAAAACAGGTGGCCAGGCTTTACGAGGCCGGTGACGAGGCGGCGCTGGATGCCGCCGAAAACCTGGGTGAAGAACTTGACCTGGCGCGCCTGGCAGAAGACCTGCCCGAGCCGGCCGACCTGCTCGAAAGTGAGGATGATGCCCCCATCATTCGCCTGATCAATGGTGTTTTGACCCAGGGCGTACGCGAAGGCGCATCCGATATTCATCTGGAGCCTTTCGAGGAGCGTTTGTCCATACGCTTTCGCGTTGACGGGGTGCTGCGCGAAGTGATGTCGCCGGCGCGCGGTCTGGCCGGGCTGATTGTCTCGCGCATCAAGGTCATGGCGCGCCTGGACATTGCCGAAAAACGCCTGCCCCAGGACGGGCGGATCGGTTTGCGCGTGGCCGGCCGGCCGGTGGACGTGCGGGTTTCAACCCTGCCGTCCAGCCATGGCGAAAGAGTGGTTTTGCGTCTGCTCGACAAGCAGGCCGGCCGCCTGGACCTGGCCGAGCTGGGCATGGATGAGCAGACCCGTGAGCGCATGGAGACATTGATTCACAGGCCGCACGGAATATTGCTGGTGACGGGGCCGACCGGTTCGGGCAAGTCGACCACGCTGTATTCAGCGCTGATGCGCATCAACGATCGCAGCCGCAACATCATGACCATCGAAGACCCGATTGAATATGATCTGGACGGCATTGGCCAGACCCAAGTCAACCCCAGGGTGGACTTGACCTTTGCGCGCGGTCTTCGGGCAATTTTGCGCCAGGACCCTGACGTGGTCATGGTGGGCGAAATTCGCGATTTGGAAACGGCGCGCATTGCCGTGCAGGCCAGCCTGACCGGGCATCTGGTACTTTCCACATTGCACACCAACACTGCTGTTGGCGCCATTGCGCGCCTCATCGACATGGGCATTGAGCCTTTCCTGCTCGCCTCCAGCCTGATCGGGGTGTTGGCCCAGCGCCTAGTGCGCGTGCTGGACCCCGCCGGCAGCGAAAGCTATCGCCTGGGCCGGGACGAGCTTGAAAGGCTGGGGCTGCCGCATGAATCGGACATTGATCTTTTCCGCCCCCGGCAGGGTAGGGCGACCGGGATCTCCGGCTACAGGGGAAGAACCGGCATTTATGAGCTTGTTCCGGTTGATGCTGAGCTGCGCCGGCTGATCCACGATGGAGCAGCTGAACAACAGTTGGAAAAACACGCCCGACAGCTTTCGCCTTCAATTTTTGAAAATGGCTGGCGCAAGGTGCGCGCCGGCACCACCAGCCTTGAGGAGCTGCTGCGGGTGACGAGGTCGGCTTGAACCATGCAGGCGTATGAATACCAGGCCCTGACTGCCGCCGGTGCCACGGCGCGCGGCGTGGTGCAGGCCGACAGCGCGCGGGCGGCCCGAGCACTGCTGCGCGAGCGCGGCCTGATGCCTCTGGACGTGCAGGGCGTTGACGAACAGCAGCGGCAGCGACCGGTGAGCCTGCGCGGGCATGGCCGCGAGCGCGCCCTGCTGCTGCGCCAGACAAGCAGCCTGCTGGCGGCCGGACTGCCGCTGGAAGAAGTGCTGTCAGTGCTTGTGGACCAGGCTGACCGGGCGCGGGCGCGCCGCCAGCTGGGCGCCATTCGGGCCCGCGTGATGGAAGGGCAAAGTCTGTCGGCCGCCATGGCCGAACAGCCCGGACTCTTCCCGCCGCTGTACAGCGCTTCGGTGGCCGCGGGCGAGCGCGCCGGCCGCCTGGCTGATGTGCTCGAAAGGCTGGCCGACTTCGCCGAAAAGCGCGAAGAGATGAAGCGCGGATTTTCTCTGGCGCTGATCTATCCGGCGGCCCTGGCGCTGATTGCCGTGGCGGTGGTGTGGGGGTTGATCGGCTATGTCGTGCCGCGCGTTGTGGGGGTTTTCGAGCAGGCCTCGCATGAGCTGCCGATGCTGACCCGCAGCCTGCTGGCCCTGTCCGGCTTTGTTGCAAGCCATGGCTGGCTGGTGCTGCTGGCAGTGGTTGGGTTGACAGCAGCGGGGCTGGTTGCCTTGCGTCAGCCGCCGGTGCGGCGCCGCTTTGCGGCCGCCAGGCTGAAGCTGCCGGTGATTGGCCGGTTTGAAAAGGCCCGTGAATCGGCCACCCTGATGCGCACCCTGGGCATTCTTGTTGCCAGCGCCGTGCCGCTGGTGGATGCGCTGGATGTCGCCGGCGAAGTGGTGGGTAATGACCAGATTCGCGCTGATGTGCAGGCGGCTTCGGCCCAGGTCAGGGAAGGGGTTTCGCTGACTGGAGCGCTGGGCCGGTTTGAGTGGCTGGTGCCCATGGCCAGACGTCTGCTGGCCGGTGGCGAGCGCAGCGGCGAGCTGGCGCCCATGCTGGAGCGGGCCGCCGAACTGCTCGAGCGCGATCTGGAAGCGGCCGGTCAGTTTGTGCTGGCGGTTTTGCAGCCGCTGCTTATTCTTGTCGTTGGCCTGATGGTGCTCTATATCGTGTTGGCCATCATGCTGCCCATCATTTCCATGAGCCAGCTTTTGTCATAGGAGCATGAGCTTGTCCGAGCCGCTCATTCGCTTTGAACAGGTGGCCAAGCGCTACCCGGGTGGTGTGCACGCGCTCGAGGAAATTGATTTGCAGCTGACGGCCGGTGAGATGGTCTTTTTGACCGGACACTCGGGTGCCGGCAAATCCACGCTGCTAAAGCTTGTCGCTCTTCTGGAACGCCCCAGTCGCGGGCGCGTCCTGTTTGCCGGCCGCAATGTCGGCCAGCTGTCGCGGCGCCACATTCCGGGGCTCAGGCGCCGGATAGGCATCGTGTTTCAGGATCATGCCCTGCTGGCTGAGCGGCGGGTTTTTGACAACGTGGCGCTGCCGCTGGTCATTGCCGGCACCGCTTTTCCGGAAATCAGGCGCCGCGTGCGCGCTGCGCTTGATCAGGTGGGGCTGCTCGACAAGGAGCGCGTGTATCCGGGCATGCTGTCAGCCGGCCAGCAGCAGCGGGTGGGCGTTGCACGCGCCATCGTGGCCCGGCCGTCCCTGCTTTTGGCGGACGAGCCAACCGGCAACCTGGACCCGGCCCTGTCGGCCGAACTGATGCGATTGTTCATGCGCCTGAACGAGCAGGGCATGACCATATTGATTGCCAGCCATGACCTGACCCTGATTCGCCGGTTGGGGCGTCGCGTGCTGGTTCTGGACAAGGGGCGGCTGATTGACGATGTGTCGGCCGCGCAGGTGGGCGCATGAGCCGCCCGCGCAAAAGGTCGACGGCCTCGCTGCTTGTCCCGGCATGGCTGCGGTCCTGGGCGCGGCGGCATGCCTACAGCTTTCTGTCTTCGCTCGGGTCCATTTCCCGGCAGCCGTTGGCCAGCTTCATGACCATCGCCATGCTGGCAATTACGCTGAGCCTGCCAGCGGGGCTTTATGTCACCCTCGACAATATTGGCCGCGCCGGTCACGGCTGGGAGCGGCTGGACAGCATCTCGATTTTTATGGATGAGAGCCAGGGTCGCGAAAAAGCGATTCAGCTGGCGTCTCTGGTCAGTACCTGGCCGACGGTTTCCGCCGTTGATCTGATCAGCCCGGAAAAAGGCATGGCCGAGCTGGCTGGAAGACTGCAGCTTGATGATGTGGCCGGTGAAATCGCGTCCAATCCGCTGCCCTGGGTGCTGGAAGTCACGCTGGCGGCAGGCGAGGATGTGCGGCTTGTGGCCACAAGGCTCGAGGATGTGGAAGGCGTGGACCAGGTCATCGTTGACCTGCAGTGGCTGGACAGGCTGCAGGCCATTGTGGCTTTGCTGCGCAAAATGGCGGCCCTGCTCGCTGTTCTGTTTGCCCTGGCGGTCATGTTTGTCATCGGCAATACGGTGCGCATGGAAATCAACAACAGACACCAGGAAATTCGCGTGCTGGCGCTGATTGGAGCCACGGACGGCTTTGTGCGGCGCCCTTTTCTGTATTCGGGCCTGTGGTACGGCCTGGCCGGCGGGGTGTTGGCCTGGCTGCTGACAGAACTGGGTTTGCTGCTGCTGGCCGGGCCGGTCGAGCGCCTGAGCGCGAGCTACGCCGGTACTTTTGCGCTCTCTTCATTACCGGCCGGGGTTGTGGCACTGTTTGCCGGCGGCAGCGGTCTGCTGGGTATAATTGGCGCCTGGCTGGTCGTGGAACGACACCTCAAGAGCATTCATCCCGAGTGAATTTGGCGATTGCTGTTGACTTGTGGTTGTTTTTGGTTCAAAATTGCTGGCTTCGTCTGGAAGGTCGAATGATGACCGGCGCGTGAAGCGCCGGGTTGAAGGCCGGAATTCCGGAGGGGTACTCAAGCGGTCAACGAGGGCAGACTGTAAATCTGCTGGCTTAGCCTTCGCAGGTTCGAATCCTGCCCCCTCCACCAGGTTTGGAAGCAGTCGGCGATTCCGGGCGGGTGTAGTTCAATGGTAGAACCTCAGCCTTCCAAGCTGATGGTGTCGGTTCGATTCCGATCACCCGCTCCAAAATTTGAAGAGCGCCCACGTAGCTCAGTTCGGTAGAGCACTCCCTTGGTAAGGGAGAGGCCACTGGTTCAAGTCCAGTCGTGGGCACCACACAACAATCGAACAAGGTTAAAGCAACAAAACGGAGTTTCGAGGCATGTCCAAGGCAAAGTTTGAACGCACCAAGCCGCACGTTAACGTTGGCACGATTGGTCACGTTGACCACGGCAAGACGACGCTGACTGCGGCGCTTACGAAGGTATGCGCGGAGGCCCAGGGTGGCGAGTTTCGTGCGTA
>DATGTG010000143.1:0-33971 GCA_035301965.1 Wenzhouxiangella sp.
GACATGGTGATGCCAGGTGACAACGTTCAGATGGCTGTTGAGCTGATTGCTCCTGTTGCCATGGAGACGGGTCTGCGTTTTGCGATTCGCGAAGGCGGTCGTACCGTGGGCGCCGGCGTGGTCGCAAAGATCGTCGAGTAAAGGTACTGGTGGCGTGGTGCGGCCTGCTGGCGGCGCCACGCTCTGACCCGTCAAGACATGATGCTTGCGGGTTTTAGCGCGGCAATGCCAAGGCATTGCCTTGATGTTTTGATCTTTATAAATACTGAAGGCGTACGGCAATGGCCGAACAAAAGATCCGTATACGTTTGAAGGGCTTCGACCACCGTCTTATTGACCGGTCAACCCAGGAAATCGTTGATACCGCCAAGCGCACGGGTGCGCAGGTGCGTGGGCCCATTCCCTTGCCAACGCGCAAGGAGCGCTACACGCTGCTGATTTCACCGCATGTCAACAAGGATGCGCGTGATCAGTACGAAATCCGCACCCACAAGCGGTTGCTGGATATTGTCGATCCCAATGACAAGACCGTTGATGCCCTGATGAAGCTGGATTTGGCTGCGGGCGTCGATGTTCAGATCAAGTTGTATTGAGGCAGCAGAAATGAGTATCGGACTGATAGGGCGCAAGCGCGGTATGACCCGGGTGTTCACCGAAGAAGGTGACTCCATTCCGGTGACCGTTATCGAGGTCGGCCCCAATCGCATTACCCAGATTCGCAGTGACGAGGTGGACGGTTACTCGGCCATCCAGGTCACCAGCGGCAGCAGGCGTGCGTCTTTGGTATCCCGTCCCATGGCCGGGCATTACGCCAGGGCCGGCGTTGAGGCCGGTGAGGGCCTGTGGGAGTTCAGGCTGGACCCCGCTGGCGATGAGGATCTTGAAGTCGGCGCCGAGCTGACGGTTGAGCGCTTTGAGCCGGGTCAGAAGGTTGATGTGACGGGCACCTCCAAGGGCAAGGGTTTTGCCGGTGTGGTCAAGCGCCACAACTTCAGCATGCAGGACGCGACGCACGGCAACTCGCTGGCGCATCGTGCACCGGGCTCCATTGGCCAGTGCCAAACACCTGGTCGGGTGTTCAAGGGCAAGAAAATGGCCGGTCACATGGGCAGTGAGCGCAAGACCGTACTCAATCTTCAGATTGTTCGCGTTGATTCCGAACGCAATCTGCTGCTTGTTCGTGGCGCAGTGCCCGGAGCGGCTGGCGGCCATGTGATGGTCAGGCCGTCGGTCAAGGCCTGAGGATCAAGGAGAGTTTGATGGAACTTGCAATTAAGGACAGCAGCGCAATCAAGGTCTCTGATGAGATCTTTGGTCGCGACTTCTCCGAGGCGCTGGTGCATCAGGTGGTCACGGCCTATCTGGCCGGAGGTCGCTCTGGCACCAAAGCGCAAAAGAACCGCGCTGCAGCATCCGGCGGTGGTCGCAAGCCGTGGCGTCAGAAAGGCACCGGCAATGCACGTGCCGGCTCAATACGAAGCCCGATCTGGCGCGGCGGCGGCGTGACCTTTGCAGCACAGCCCAGGGATCACAGCCACAAGGTGAACCGCAAGCAGTACCGCGCGGGACTTAAGTCCATACTTTCCGAGCTTGTTCGTCAGGATCGGCTGGTGGTGGTTGAAAACCTGTCCGTGGACGAGCCAAGGACGCGCCTGGTTTCAGCCATGCTCAATGAGCTCAACCCGGCCGGCGGCCGGACAGTGCTTGTCGATGCTGAAATAGCCGGGAATCTGTACCTTGGCAGCAGGAATCTGCGCAACGTTTACGTTAGAGAGGCCGATGCGCTTGATCCGGTCACGCTGGTCAGCGCTGACAAGGTGGTTCTGACCAGGGCGGCAGTTGAGAAAATTCAGGAGTGGTTGGCATGAAAACCGAAAAGATGTATCAGGTGGTGCGCCGCCCTCATGTGTCTGAAAAAACTGCACAGCTGCAGGCGGAGTCCAACCAGTATGTATTTGAAGTGCGCAAGGATGTCAGCAAGGCAGATGTAAAGCGCGCCGTTGAAGGCTTGTTTGAAGTCGATGTGGAAAGTGTCCGCGTGCTGAATGTCAAGGGCAAGCAAAAGTCCTTTCGCATGATGCCGGGTCGCCAGAAGGGCTGGAAGAAGGCCTATGTGCGAGTCAGAAGCGGGCAGACCATCGATGAAGTACAAGCAGACTAGGAATTGAGCGAGCCAGGAATATAGACATGGCAACTGTCAAAATGAAACCGACTTCTCCCGGACGCCGTGGTCGTGTGCGCAATCGCCATGACCACCTGTGGAAGGGCGAGCCTTACGCGCCGTTGCTTGAACCGCAAAAAAGCACGGGTGGCAGAAACAACGCCGGTCGTACAACAACCCGTCACCGGGGCGGCGGACACAAGCACCACTATCGCCGCATTGACTTCAAGCGCGACAAGGACGGCGTGCGTGGCGTGGTCGAGCGTATTGAATACGATCCCAACCGCAGTGCACACATTGCGCTGGTCAAGTATCTTGATGGTGATCGTCGTTATATTCTTGCGCCGCGTCGTGTAAAGGTTGGTGACGAGATTCTCAGCGGCAGCGAGGCACCCATCAAGCCGGGCAACGCCATGCAGATGCGTTCCATTCCGGTTGGCACCCAGATTCACGCTGTTGAGATGCGTCCGGGCAAGGGTGCCCAGATTGCTCGTAGCGCCGGTACCTTTGTCAACCTGGTGGCTCGCGAAGGCCAGTATGTAATTCTGCTGCTGCGCTCCGGCGAGACCCGCAGGATTCACTCCAGCTGCCGGGCCACCATTGGCCAGGTGGCCAATACGGAGCACAGCCTGCAAAAGCTTGGCAAAGCCGGCGCAAACCGCTGGCGCGGCGTTCGTCCATCCACCCGCGGTGTAGCCATGAACCCGGTTGATCACCCCCATGGTGGTGGTGAAGGCCGCAGCACCAGCGGGCGCCACCCGGTGACCCCGTGGGGCATCAAGACCAAGGGCAAGCGCACTCGTACAAACAAGCGCACATCGAAATATATTTCGCGTCCGCGCAAGAAGAGATAATCAGGAATAGTCATGCCACGTTCGATCAAAAAAGGCCCATTTGTTGACCACCACCTTCAGGCGAAGGTGGAGGCGGCCATAGAAACCAACAACAGGCGTCCAATCAAGACCTGGTCGCGCCGCTCAATGATTCTGCCCGAGATGGTCGGCCTGACTATTGCCGTGCATAACGGACGACAGCACATGCCGATCCTGATCAACGAGAACATGGTGGGGCACAAGCTGGGCGAGTTTGCGCCAACCAGAACTTTCAGGGGTCACAGCGGTGACCGCAAGTCCAGGTAAACAAGGATTCTGACGATTATGGAAGCTACAGCAAAGCTGATGGGTGCGCGCATTTCGCCGCAAAAGGCCCGCCTGGTCGTTGATCAGATTCGTGGCTTGCCTGTTGAGCAGGCCGAGCAGGTTCTTGCCTTCAGCAACAAGAAGGCCGCGCATATGGTTCGCAAGGTGCTCATGTCGGCACTGGCCAACGCGGAGCACAACAGCGGGGCCGATATTGACGAACTCAGGGTGCGCACGGCGTTTGTTGATGAAGGGCCGGTGTTCAAGCGCGGTCGCCCGCGCGCCAAGGGCCGTTTTACGCGTATTTTGAAACGCACCAGCCACATTACCATTGTCGTGGCAGAGGACTGAACATTATGGGTAACAAGGTACATCCAACCGGGTTTCGCCTGGGTATTGCCAAGGACTGGCGAGCCAAGTGGTATGCGGAGTCGGCTGATTTTGCCGATCAGCTGAATTCCGACCTGGAGGTCAGGAGCTTTCTTGAGAAAGCGCTGTCTCACGCTGCGGTAAGCTCGATAGAGATCGAGCGCCCGGCAAAGTCTGCGGAAATTACCATTCACACTGCTCGCCCCGGAATAGTCATTGGCAAAAAGGGTGAGGACATCGAGCGCCTGCGCAAGCAGACAAGCAAGATGCTCGGCGTGCCCACTCACATACGGGTGGCTGAAATACGCAAGCCCGAGCTCGATGCCCGACTGGTGGCCGACAGCATTGCCCAGCAGCTGGAACGCCGCGTCATGTTCAGGCGCGCCATGAAGAGAGCGGTTGGCAATGCGATGCGTTTGGGTGCACTGGGCATTCGTGTGCAGGTGGGTGGACGCCTGAATGGTGCGGACATCGCGCGCAGCGAGTGGTATCGCGAGGGTCGGGTGCCCTTGCACACCCTGCGTGCCGACATCGATTATGGCACCGCAGAAGCTGAAACAACCTACGGCATCATTGGTATCAAGGTCTGGGTGTACAAGGGCGAGGTCTTCGACTTGTATGCCGAGAAAGGTTCGGAAAAGGCATCGCCAGGCGGCGGTGCACGCAAGGAGAGCTGAGTCATGCTGCAGCCGAGACGCACCAAATTCAGAAAGCAGCAGAAAGGGCGCAATCGCGGACTGGCCCAGGTGGGTAACCGCGTGAGCTTCGGTGAATTTGGCCTGCAGGCCACTTCCCGCGGAAACCTGACTGCGCGTCAGATCGAGTCGGCCAGAAGAGCGATCACCCGCTATGTCAAGCGTGGCGGCAAACTGTGGATCAGGGTGTTCCCCGACAAGCCGATCACCAACAAGCCGGTTGAGGTTCGCATGGGCAAGGGCAAGGGCAACGTTGAATACTGGGTTGCGCCTGTTCAGCCCGGGCGCATGCTCTATGAGATCCAGGGTGTCAGCGAAGAGGTGGCGCGCGAGGCTTTTCGCCTGGCTGCCGCCAAGCTGAGCGTTCGCACCACGTTTGTAGAAAGGGCGCTGTAATGAAAGCGAGTGAACTCAGACAAAAGAGCGTCAATGAACTTGACGGAATGTTGCTGGAATTGCGCAAGGAGCAGTTTGCACTGCGCATGCAGCATGGCACGGGTCAGCTCGATCAGCCACACGAGCTGCGCCGGGTGCGCAGAAGCATTGCCCGGATCAAGACGGTGCGCAGCCAAATCAACGATGGGAAGAAGTCATGAGCAATGATGATCGCAAACAGCGCAGCCTGACCGGTAAGGTTGTCAGTGACAAGATGGACAAAACGGTCACCGTGCGCCTTGAGAGACTGGTGAAGCACCCGTTGTACGGAAAGTACATTCGTCGCTCGAGCAAGGTTCATGCCCATGACCCGGAAAATGATTGCCGTGAGGGCGACACTGTGCGCATCGAGCATGTTCGGCCCATTTCCAAAACCAAGACCTGGCACGTTGTAGAAGTGCTGGAGCGGGCTCAGTAAGCGGAGCAGTAAAATGATACAGATGCAATCAAGGCTTTCTGTGGCCGATAACAGCGGTGCACGTGACGTTATGTGCATCAAGGTGTTGGGCGGCTCCAAGCGCCGCTATGCCAACATCGGTGACGTCATCAAGGTGACGGTCCGTGACGCCATCCCGCGTGGTCGGGTAAAGAAGGGCGAGGTTTATAATGCTGTTGTGGTTCGCACCGCCAAGGGTGTGCGCCGACGCGATGGTTCATTGATCAGATTTGACAACAACGCCGCCGTTCTTCTCAACAGCAAGCTTGAGCCGATTGGCACGCGTATCTTCGGACCGGTGACCCGTGAGCTGCGCACAAACCAGTTCATGAAGATCGTGTCACTGGCGCCGGAAGTATTGTAAGGAGAGCAGCATGAAGCGTATTCGCAAGGGCGATGAGGTCATCGTGATAGCCGGACGCAGCAAGGGTCAGCGCGGGCATGTGCTCAGGGTACTGAAGGACCAGCGCTTGCTTGTCGAGAATGTCAACATGATCAAGCGACACCAGAAGCCCGATCCTCAAATTCAGCAGCCCGGTGGCATTATCGAGCGTGAGGCGCCGATTCATGCGTCAAACGTCATGCTGTTCAACCCCACCACAGGCAAGGGCGACCGCGTCGGCTTCAAGCTGCTTGAAGACGGCCGCAAGGTTCGCTTTTATCGTGGGACTGGTGAGGTTGTCGATATCTGACAGCTGGTATTGAGGCTGTAGTTCAGCATCAGACACAATGCGGCAGCAGCCGGCAACAGAGATTTTGGAAAAGACAATGGCAAGGCTTAAAGAATTTTACAGGAATGAAGTGATCGGCAAACTGACCGAGCGCTTTGGTTATTCCAACCCCATGCAGGTGCCGAAAATATCCCATATCACCATCAACATGGGTGTGGGTGAGGCTGTGGGTGACAGAAAGGTCATGGACCACGCGGTGTCTGACATGGCAAAGATTGCCGGTCAGCAGCCGATCATTACCAAGGCGCGCAAGTCGGTGGCCAGCTTCAAGATCCGCGACGATTATCCGATCGGCTGCAAGGTGACCTTGCGGCGCGAGAGAATGTATGAGTTTCTCGATCGGCTGATCAATATTTCACTGCCGCGTGTGCGTGACTTCCGTGGCTTGCCGCGCAAATCCTTTGATGGACGCGGCAACTACAACCTGGGCATCAGGGAGCAGATCATCTTTCCTGAAATCGACTATGACCAGGTGGACAAGCTGCGTGGAATGGATATCGCAATCACTACAACCGCGAATACCGATGAAGAGGGGTTTGCCCTTCTCGAGGCCTTCGGTTTTCCGTTTCGTGGCAAGTAAGGAGAGCTAGCAATGGCCAAGGTTTCTATGATTCAGCGTGAAGTCAGGCGCGAAAAGCTGGTTGACAAGTATGCCAGCAAGCGTGCCGAGCTTAAAAAGATCATTTCTGATCCCAACGTTGATTTTGATGACAAGCAGGCGGCAATGCATGCGCTTAACAAGTTGCCCAGAGACTCATCGCCGGTTCGCAAACGCAACCGGTGCCGCCAGTCCGGTCGGCCTCGGGGCGTGTATCGCAAGTTTGGCCTGGGGCGCAACAAGCTGCGCAAGGCTGCAATGCGTGGCGATATTCCCGGTCTGCGCAAGTCCAGCTGGTAAGGAGAGACAGCCATGAGCATGAGTGATCCAATTGCCGATATGCTGATTCGCATCAAGAACGCCCAGGCGGTCAACAAGCGCAGCGTCAGCATGTCCGCATCAAATATCAAGGCCGCCATTGCTTCCGTTTTGAAGGACGAGGGTTATATTCAGGATTTCAGACTGGAAGACGGAAAGGTCGGGCAGGAGCTGCACATTGACCTTAAGTATATGGAAGGCCGGGGCGTGATTGAAAAGATGGAGCGCTACAGTCGCCCAAGTCGCCGCACCTACTTTGGCAAGGACGAACTGCCCACTGTTCTTGATGGGCTTGGCATCGCCATAGTCAGTACTTCTCGCGGGGTGATGACCGATGCGCGCGCGCGTGCTGAAGGCCACGGCGGCGAAGTGCTGTGCCTGGTTGCCTGACCGCTTTTTGGAGATTTGAGCAATGTCAAGAATAGCCAACGCACCCATAGAACTGCCCAAGGGCGTGGAGTTCAGTTATGACGCCGGGCAGGCCAGCGCCAAGGGTGGCAAGGGTGAACTGCAAATGAACATTCACCCGGATGTCGCGCTTGAGATTGAGGATGGCACTGTGCGCGTGGTTGCGTCTAACAGCCATGCGGCCGCGATTGCCGGAACCATGCGCTCGCTGCTGGCCAACATGATTCACGGCGTCAGCGAGGGTTTTGAAAAGAAGCTGCAGCTTATTGGCGTGGGCTATCGTGCCCAGGCCCAGGGCAAAAAGCTCAACCTGCAGCTTGGCTTCAGCCATCCTGTCGAATTCGAGGTGCCTGAAGGTGTTTCCGTTGAGACGCCCAGCCAGACCGAAGTTGTGGTTCGCGGAAGCGACAAGCAGCTGGTTGGCCAGGTGGCCGCAAAAATTCGGGCTTACCGGCCGCCGGAGCCTTACAAGGGCAAGGGTGTGCGGTATGAGGATGAATACGTGCTGATGAAGGAAGCCAAGAAGGCTTGAGGAAGCAATCATGAACTACAAGGAAAAATCGAGATTGCGACGGGCTCGCAAGACGCGTGCCAGAATCGCCCGGTCGGGCAAGGCACGTTTGAGCGTGTTCCGCTCCGGACGTCATATTTATGCGCAGGTGATCGCGCCTGGCGGTGGCAACACCCTGGCTGCAGCGTCAACCGTGCAAAAAGACCTGTCCGAAGGCCTCGAGAGCACTTGCAATATTGCAGCGGCCCAGGCGGTCGGACAAAAGATCGCAGAACGAAGCCTGCAGGCCGGCGTCGAAGATGTAGCCTTCGATCGCTCGGGTTACAAATACCACGGACGGGTCAAGGCGCTGGCAGAGGCTGCGCGTGAAGCCGGTCTGAAGTTTTAACGTAAACGGAACTGATCATGGCAAGAGAAAACACCTCCGACGATCTGATCGAAAAGCTGGTAACGGTCAATCGAGTTGTCAAAGTGGTCAAGGGCGGCCGTCACTTCAGCTTTACGGCGCTTGCAGTCGTGGGTGATGGCGAGGGCAAGGTCGGCTTTGGCTATGGCAAGGCCCGTGAAGTGCCCCTGGCCATCCAGAAGGCCATGGAACGTGCGCGTCGCGACATGGTCACCATTTCGCTTAATGAGGGAACCCTTTGGCATCCTCTCAAATCGCGCCACAGCGGCTCGCGCGTATACATGCAGCCAGCCTCTGAAGGTACGGGCGTAATTGCAGGCGGCCCCATGCGCGCGGTGTTCGAGGCGGTGGGCGTCCATGATGTCCTGGCCAAGAGCATCGGGTCGAACAACCCCATCAACCTTGTGCGGGCCACCATGAAGGGCCTGCAGGCGATGATGTCTCCTGAAAAGGTTGCCGCCAAGCGCGGCAAGTCGGTAGAAGAGGTCCTGGCAAACCATGGCTGAAAACACCAACAAGAAGATTCGCGTCACCCTGGTGCGAAGCATCAACAGTACGCTTGCCAAGCATCGCCAGACGGTGCGCGGTTTGGGATTGCGTCGCATGCATCACAGCGTCGAGCTGGAGGACACCCCTGCAATTCGAGGCATGATTCGGCAGGTTGACTATCTGCTCCAGGTTGAAGAAGTCTGACAATTATTTTAGGCAACGATTATGAAACTCAATACAATTCAGCCTGCAAAAGGCAGCCGCAGGGCTCGCAAGCGCGTTGGGCGCGGTATTGGTTCCGGCCTCGGAAAAACCGGCGGTCGCGGGCACAAGGGACAAAAGTCACGCTCGGGCGGTTACAGCAAGGTTGGCTTTGAAGGCGGCCAGATGCCCATTCAGCGTCGTTTGCCAAAGGTGGGCTTCCGCTCGGCGGTTAACACCCATACAGCGGAGCTGCGGCTTTACCAGCTTGGCGGCCTGAAATCCGATGTGATCGATCTTGATACGCTCAAGGAGGCCGGTCTCGTTTCCCGCTCCACCAAAAAGGTGCGCCTGATCAAGGCGGGCGAAATTGACCGGGCCGTCACAGTGCGCGGGATTTATGTAACCAAAGGCGCTGCCGAAGCCGTAGAGGCTGCAGGCGGCAAGGTCGAGTAATGGCACGCAATCCATCAGAAATGGCGGGCATGCTCGGCGGCATCGGACGCTTGAAAGAGCTTAGACAGCGCCTGTTTGTCGTTGTGCTTGTCCTGATGATTTTCCGTTTTGGAACGTTCATACCGGTTCCGGGAATCAATCCGATTGCCCTGATCGACCTGATGGACATGTCCAGCGGAACCATTGTTGACATGTTCAACATGTTTTCGGGCGGCGCGCTTGGGCGGTTTTCCATTTTTGCGCTCGGCGTCATGCCTTATATTTCCGCGGCCATTATCATCCAGCTCATGAGTCATGCCCTGCCACAGCTGCAGCAGCTGCGCAAGGAAGGCGAGTCGGGCCGCAGAAAGATTACCCAGTACACCCGCTATTTCACGGTTTTGCTGGCGCTCTTTCAGTCGTTTGGCGTTGCCATGGCACTGCAGAGCCAAAGCGCCGGGGCCGGGCTGCCCGTTGTCATTGTGCCCGGGGCCGGATTTATCATTGCAGCAGTCATTACGCTGACTTCCGGTACTGTATTTCTTATGTGGCTGGGTGAGCAGGTCACCGAGCGCGGCATAGGCAACGGGATTTCCATTCTGATTTCTGCCGGAATTATTGCCGGACTCCCTCAGGCTGTGGGCGCAACGCTTGAGCTGGTTCGCACCGGTCAGCTCGGGATCTTGACCGCCACTTTCCTGCTTGCGCTGGCATTGGCAGTCACCGCATTCATCGTGTTTGTGGAGCGCGGACAGCGGCGCATAACGGTTAACTATGCACAAAGGCAGGGGCGCCGCGCGTATCGCAACCAGTCCACGCACCTTCCGCTCAAGCTGAACATGTCGGGCGTGATCCCGCCAATTTTCGCCTCCAGCCTGGTGCTGTTTCCGGCAACGGCTTCCACTTGGTTTGGGCAGGCCGCAAGCGGGGGCTGGATGCAGAACATTGCCCAGCAGCTGAGCCCGGGGCAGCCGATTTACATTACGATTTATGGCAGTCTGGTGATTTTCTTCTGCTTTTTCTATACCGCTATTGTTTTCAATTCCAAGGAAACGGCAGACAACCTGAAAAGATCGGGCGCGTTTGTTCCGGGCATCCGCCCGGGGCGCCACACCGCTGAATATATTGACTACATTCTTACCAGGCTGACGCTGATTGGCTCCATCTACTTGACAGCCGTCTGCCTGCTGCCGGAATTTCTGATCATGAAGTGGAACGTGCCGTTCTATCTGGGCGGAACATCGCTTCTGATTATTGTGGTTGTGATGATGGACTTCATGGCCCAGCTGCAGGCTCACCTGATGTCGCATCAGTATGACAGCCTGCTTAAAAAATCCAACCTCAGAGGCTATGGAAGCAGCGGTGTGGTCCGTCGCTGACGGATGGCCGCAACAGAAACAAGTGGAGAGCAAGTCATGAAGGTTCAGGCATCAGTAAAGAAAATCTGCCGCAATTGCAGAATCGTAAGACGCAAGGGCGTTGTGCACGTCATCTGCAGCGACCCAAGGCACAAGCAGCGCCAGGGCTGATTGCCGGTTTATGTTGTTGATCTTGGCATATGCATCACATTCTGCTACAATGGCCGGTTTGTGTTGCGCCAATACGACCAGTTTCGGAGTAATTGAATGGCACGAATAGCAGGCGTCAACCTGCCCGTACAGAAGCATGTCTGGGTGGCTCTGACACATATTTACGGAATCGGGCGCAGCCGCGCTCTTGAAATATGCAGCGCAACCGGTATCGCCCCTGAAACCAAAGTCAGGGACCTTACCGAAGGTGAACAGGAGAAGCTGCGCCAGGCGATTGATCACATCAGGGTTGAAGGTGATCTGCGACGCGAAGTGTCCATGAGCATTAAAAGGCTGATGGATCTTGGCTGCTATCGCGGTCTGCGTCATCGTCGTGGCCTGCCGGTACGCGGCCAGCGTACGCGCACCAATGCCCGTACCCGCAAGGGTCCGCGGCGCCCTATTCGTTGAGGAACTAGAATATGGCCAAGCAGCAAGGCAACAAAACAAAGAGCGCAGCCACCAAGGCACGCAAGAGAACAAGAAGGAACGTGGTGGATGGCATCGCCCATGTGCAGGCGTCATTCAACAACACCATCATCACGATTACCGATCGCCAGGGCAATACCGTGTCCTGGGCAACATCCGGAGGATCCGGATTTCGCGGTTCGCGCAAATCCACCCCCTTTGCAGCCCAGGTGGCTGCCGATAATGCCGGACGCGCCGCTCAGGAGCAGGGCATGAAGAACCTCGAGGTCAGGGTCAGTGGGCCAGGGCCGGGGCGTGAATCGTCCATCCGTTCCCTGAACGCGGTTGGTCTGAAGATCAGCAACATCACTGACGTTACGCCGATTCCTCACAATGGCTGCCGTCCACCGAAAAAGCGTCGCGTTTAAGGCGCACACGTAAAGACCAGAGAGAAACAATGGCTAGATATATTGGACCTACCTGCAAGCTGGCGCGCCGTGAGGGCGTTGATCTCGGGCTCAAAAGCCCGGCACGCAGCCTTGAGTCAAAGTGCAAGCTCAACCAGCCGCCAGGCCAGCACGGCGACAGCCGGCGCCAGCGGCTGTCGGAATATGCGCTTCAGCTGCGTGAAAAGCAAAAGGTTCGCCGCACCTATGGCGTGCTTGAAAAGCAGTTCAGAAACTATTACAAGGCGGCTGCACGGCGCAAGGGAGCAACAGGTGAAAACCTGCTCAAGCTTTTGAAAAGCCGGCTTGACAACGTTGTATACCGTCTCGGGTTCGCAGTAACCCGTGCCCAGGCTCGCCAGATGGTCAGCCATAAATCCATTCTGGTCAATGGCAAGATCGTCAACGTTCCGTCCTACCAGGTTCAGCCTGAAGACAGGGTTGCGGTGCGTGAAAGAGCCAAAAAGCAGCTGCGTGTACAGGAAGCCATTGGCCTGGCGCGTGAACTGGATCTGGTGCCTGCCTGGATTGATGTCGACTTTGACAAGATGGAGGGCGTGTTCAAGGCAGCCCCTGACCGTGATGAACTGCCGCCCGACATTAACGAAAGTCTGATCGTCGAGCTCTATTCAAAGTAAGCCGCTTGAGCCATGGCATCTACAAACCGTTTTTGGAGAGACTGGCATGTCAGATCAGATAAGTAGCCTTCTCGTTGATATGCTCAAGCCCAAGGGCTTGATCGTTGATGAAATCACGCCGCGCAGGTCCAGGATTACCCTGGAACCCCTTGAACGTGGTTTTGGCCATACGCTGGGCAACGCCCTGCGCCGTATTTTGCTGTCGTCAATACCCGGCAGTGCGATCACGGAAGTTGAAATGGACGGTGTTTTGCACGAGTACACTGCGGTTGAAGGCCTGCAGGAAGACATCGTCGAAGTGCTGCTCAACCTCAAGGAGGTTGCCGTTCGCATGCACAGCCGTGACGAGGCCACCCTTACGCTGAGCAAGGACAAGGCCGGCCCGGTCACTGCCGGAGATATTGAGCTGGCCCACGATATTGAAGTGCTCAACCCCGATCACGTGATTTGCAACCTGACCAAGGATGTCAAGCTGAACATGCAGCTCAAGGTCACCCGGGGTGTTGGCTACCAGCCGGCCGAAGAGGCCCTGAAGTTTACCGAAGAGGAAACCCGCACCATTGGCAACCTCAAGCTGGACGCATCCTATTGTCCGGTTCATCGCGTGGCCTACAGTGTGGAAAGTGCGCGTGTTGGGCAAAGAACCGACCTGGACAAGCTGGTTTTGGACATTGAAACCAACGGCACGATGAGCTGCGAGGATGCTGTCAAGCTGGCCTCGGGTATTCTCATCGACCAGATGTCAATCTTCGTCGAGTTTGTGGCGCGTGAAAAAGAAGAGGAAGAGCCGCCGGCAGAAACATTCGATCCGATTCTGCTGCGCCCGATTGATGATCTTGAGCTGACCGTGCGCTCTGCCAACTGCCTCAAGGCCGAGCACATTCAGTATGTCGGTGATCTGGTCCAGCGCACCGAAACCGAACTGCTCAAGACACCCAACCTGGGCAAGAAGTCACTGACTGAAATCAAGACGGTTCTTGCCAGCCACGAATTGTCGCTGGGCACCCGCCTGGAAAACTGGCCGCCGCCCATGCTGGCGCGCACCGAGCACTGAGGAGACAACCATGCGCCATCGTAAAGCTGGTCGTAAGCTGAACAGGACTTCATCGCATCGCAACGCGATGTTTCGCAACATGACATCAAGCCTGTTTGAACACGAGATCATCAAAACCACCCTGCCCAAGGCCAAGGAGCTTCGTCGTGTGGCAGAGCCGCTGATCACTCTTGCAAGAGAGGACAGCGTCGCGGCCCGTCGCCTGGCCTTCAACCGCTTGCGCGACCGGGATATTGTCGGCAAGCTGTTTACCGAGCTTGGCCCGCGTTATCGCGAGCGGCCCGGCGGCTACCTGCGTATTCTCAAGTGTGGCTACCGCAGCGGCGACAAGGCACCCATGGCTTTTGTCGAGCTTGTTGACAGGCCCGGAGCGCCGGACGGCGACGCGGTTTGAATTAATTCGGGTTATCCCGGAGGTTCGAAAAAGCCCGGACTTGTTTCCGGGCTTTTTTTTGTCTGCGGGCGCAATTCCAGGCTTGAGGTCGAAGCGTCACGCCCCAACTTTGTTCGCAACGCTCGCGGAAGCGACCATTGCATCCGGGCTGCTGCGCAGGCCTGGCCCGACTTTCGGGTTTTATGTCTGCGGCTAGAGCAAATATTCGAAGCGGCGGGCAGATCAGTTCATGCTGCGCCGGAATCAATCTTATGGAGTTTAAATGACCGAGGACACACAACGACCGGAAAAGTCCAGTCATTTGGGTTCGCTGCGATCGCTCAAGCCGTTTGTGTCGCGCTATCGTGTGCAGATCAGCCTTGCGCTGCTCTTTCTGCTTGTCTCCACAGCCGGCGTTATTGCCATACCGGCTGCCGCGGGCCAAGTGATCGATCGCGGCTTCATGGCCGACAATATCGCCAATATCGATCGCTGGTTTTGGCTGCTGTTTGCCGCAGCGGCCACCATGGCCATAGGCGGGGGGCTGCGTTTTTACTGGGTCAGCTGGCTGGGCCAACGGGTGATTGCCGATGTGCGCAAATCGGTCTATGAACGTGTTTTGGCCATGCCGCCGGAATTTTTCGGAACAACCCGCACCGGGGAGGTGCTGTCGCGGCTCAATACCGACACCACGCTGGTGGAAACCTTGGTCGGATCCACGGTTTCATTCGGGGTTCGCAACACCCTGATGCTTTTTGGCAGCGCCATCGCCCTTGTGGTTACATCACCCTCACTGGCCGGGGTGATTGGCATGCTGATTGTTTTCATCATTGTCCCGGCTGTAGTTGTCGGACGCTGGGTGCGCAGGCTGTCGCGCAGTGCGCAGGATCGCGTGGCCGATTTCAGTGCTCACGGCGATGAAACCATCAACGCCATTCAAACCGTGCAATCGTTTGCCCAGGAACAACGCGAACAGGCGCGTTTTTCCACCCATGTGGAATCGGCATTTGTGGCCAATCGCGACCGCATACGCGCCAGCGCGCTGTTGATCATCACTGTCATTTTGCTGACTTTTGGAGCCATCACTTTTGTGCTGTGGCTGGGCGCCCGCTCGGTGCTCACGGGCGGGATGAGCGCCGGTCAGCTGGGTCAGTTTGTCCTGTACGCGGCCATTGCTGCCGGATCGGCAGCGGGCCTGAGCGAAATATGGGGGCAGGTGCAGCGGGCAGCCGGTGCCATGGAGCGACTGGCAGAGCTGCTGGATGCTCGTCCGGCCATTGTCAGCCCTGCCGTGCCCCGGCCGCTGCCGCCCGGTCCGCTATCGGTTTCCTTTGAGAAGGTTTGTTTTGCCTATCCCACACGCCCGGAAGAGCAGGTGCTTCGCCACCTGTCATTCACCATAAAAGTGGGTGAGACAGTGGCCATAGTCGGTCCTTCCGGTGCTGGCAAGTCAACGCTGTTTCAGCTGCTGCTGCGTTTTTATGATCCGGGCACGGGCCATGTCAACGTGGGTGACATTGATGTGCGCCAGCTTGATTTGCCGTCGCTGAGGGAAAAGATCGGGGTGGTGCCGCAGGATGTTGTGATGTTTTCAGGCACAGCAGCCGAAAATATCGCTTATGGGTGTCCCGAAGCCCGGGTTGACGAGATTCAAAAGGCCGCCAGGCAGGCCCATGCCAGTGAATTTATCGAGAACATGCCCGATCAGTACGAAACTTTTTTGGGCGAGCGTGGCGTGCGCCTGTCCGGCGGTCAGCGTCAGCGAATTGCCATTGCCAGGGCGCTGATCAAAGAACCACAGCTGCTTCTTCTTGACGAGGCCACTGCCAGCCTTGATGCGGAAAGCGAGCGTTTGGTCCAGGAGGCACTGGACACCATTGGCCATGATCGCACCGTGCTGGTCATTGCCCACCGTCTGGCAACCGTGCAGCGGGCCGACCGCATAGTTGTGCTCGACCAGGGGCAGGTGGTGGCCGAAGGCACGCATCAGCAGCTCGTAAACGAAAGCGCCCTGTATGCCCGCCTTGCCCGGCTGCAGTTTCTTGCCGGCGAGCCCGCAGATGAAGAAAAGGCCGGCCACCGGCCGGCCACGGCCTGATGCAGGCTCAAAGAGACCAGTAGCGGAATTTCTGACCGCCCACTGTGGCTTCTGCCATCAGCCCGCCGCGTGCGTGGATGAATACCGCAACGCCCTGGGAGTAGCTTGTTGTAGCTGCAGCGCCCTCGGTAGCGGCCACTGCGGTGGCCTGGGCTGAAAACTTGAACTTCTCTCCCTGGAAGCGTCGCAGTTCGGTTTTGTCGCGAAAAAATATCACCTGGCTGTAGGACTGGGCACCAATCTGGGCGCCAATGGTGCCTTGTGACACCGAAGTGCGCCCAACGGGCTCACCCTGTTCGAAAACAATGCCGCGCCCGAATCCGCCACCCAGCCACAGCCCGCCCTTGCCTATATTGGGGAACATGGCGTAGCCGTAGGCCTCATCGACCCAGTCCTGAAGGCCGGGGTCGCGGTCTATCATGGTATTCAGGGCAGCGTTGGCCTCGCTGATCAGCGTTGAGCTCGACGGGGTTGAAGCACACCCGGCGAGCAGCGTTAGCACAAAGGCTGCGGACAGCAGGCAGAATGTTCGTGTTTGTGTTTTTAACATCGGGTTCTCCGTCAGGGTGGTTCGTTCTTTGAGTGTTTTTGGATTGTCGAGGCAGGCATGAACTCGTGTTTCGCACGGTTTTGAGCATGTGTGGCAGTCTGTACTTGCGCTCGGCTCATTGATCGTATGTTAACCCGTTGCGGAAAATTCAGCGCCGGTTTTACCGCGGACACTTTATTCGGTCGCGCATACAGCAGAAAGAAATGCCGTGGCCAGTTCAAATGCGGTAGCATCAACGCTCCATGCAAATAACGACAGCTGCACAATGAAAAATAATCTTCGCCTGTTTTTCGCATCACTTGGCATCGCAGCCCTTGTTCTTGCCGGCTGCGCAACCTCTTCGCTGCAGGAAAGCGAGGGTCAGACAGAGGCTGGCAACGGGACTTTCTCTGACGCCTTTGATCAGCGTTCGTCAGCAAACAGCGCTGCCGGCCTGGCTGAAGCCTTCGATAATTTTACCGATGAGCTGATCGAGGAGATGCTGGAACGCTCGCCGGAATGGGCCATTTATCAGGGCCGGTACGAACACGCAGGCAAGGTGACCATTCCCGATGAGAGTCGGCGCAGGGAAGAAGTGGAGTTTGCAGACCGGGTGCTGACGCGCCTGGCCGGTTTTGACTACGATCGGCTGCCTGTCCGGCAGCAAACGGATCATGACCTCCTTTCCAACCGCCTTGAGGCCATGAAGTTCTATACCGAATCACTTCGGGCCTGGGAATGGCAGCCTTCACATTACAACGTGGCAGGACCCTTGAGCCTGCTGCTCAACACCGATTTTGCCCCACTTGAAGAAAGGCTGGCACTGATCCGCCAGCGCCTGGACAGGGTGCCCGATTATTATCAGGCGGCGCGCGCCAGCCTGGGCACCCCCAGCCTTGAGCACACCAGACTGGCCATTCAGCAGAACCAGGGCACGCTGGGCGTTTTGTCCGATATTCGCCACAGCGCCGAAGAGGCGGGATTGGCTGATGACCTGGCGGATTCCGTTGATCAGGCCCAGGCAGCGGTCGAGGACTGGATTGACTGGCTGCAAGGTCTGCAGGCCCGGCTTGAAGAATCGGGCGAGGCCCGCTCTTTCAGACTGGGCAGGGCGCTTTACGAGGAAAAGTTCAAATATGACATCCAGGCCGGGTTTGAAGCCGCCGAACTTTATCGCCGCGCGCTGGATGAAAAGGAACGTCTGCTGGCTGAAATGGATGGCCACGCCACGGAACTGTGGCCGCAGTACTTCCCCGGTCAGTCGTTGCCGGAGGATCGCCTGCAGCGCATTGGGCGCATGATCGACCGGCTGTCCGACGAGCATGGAACCGTTGATGAATTTGTCGACAACGTGCGCGAGCAGATGCCAAAGCTGGCCCGTTTTGTAAGCGAGAAGGACTTGCTGGACCAGGATCCGGACAAGCCGCTTGTCGTGCGAAAGACGCCGGAATACATGCGCGGTACTGGCGCCATTGCCTCGGTCAGCGCGCCGGGACCGTTCCACCCCGAGGCCGAAACCTACTACAACGTGACGCCGCTGGACAGCTACGGTGACGAACTGGCCGCCAGCTATCTGCGCGAGTACAACGACTGGATGGTGCAGATTCTCAATATTCATGAAGCCATCCCCGGACACTATACTCAGCTGGTGCACGCCAACAAGTCACCCAGCCTGGTAAAAAGCCTGTTTGGCAACGGCGCCATGATCGAGGGCTGGGCGGTCTATTCCGAGCACGTGATGCTTGAGGCAGGCTGGGGTGATCATGCGCCCGAACTGCTTTTGATGCACGGCAAGTGGCTGCTGCGGGTGGTGCACAACACCATTCTCGACTATGCGGTTCATGTCCTGGGCATGGAGCGTGACGAAGCCCTGCGCCTGATGCGCGAGGAAGCCTTCCAGGAAGAGTCGGAAGCCACCCAGAAGTGGATCAGGGTCACGCTGACCCAGGTGCAGCTGACGTCATACTACGCCGGCTACGCGGCCATTCTGGACCTGCGCACCGAGCTGCAGAACGAGCTGGGCGAAGACTTTGATCTGAAAGCCTTTCACAACCGGTTCCTCAGTTTTGGATCGGCGCCCGTGGCAACCATCGCCAGGCTGATGACTGAAAACCCCAACTGATGGGTTGAGGCGGCCGGCCGCCTGCCGCTGGGCATGCGCACGGCAGGCGAGCCTCCTTTTTATGGTTGACGGCCCTCAGCCCTGTTGTATCAGGCGGCTGAGGGCTTCAGTCTTTTCCTCGAGCAGCCGGGTGTCTGCGCGGGTTTCCACATTGAGCCGGATCACCGGTTCGGTGTTGGAAGCGCGCAGGTTGAAGCGCCAGCTCTCAAAGTCCAGGCCAATGCCGTCCGTCTCGTCCACCACCGGGCGGTCATTCTCGAAGTGCTCAAGGATTGTGCGAATCACTTTCTGCGGGTTGTCAACGCTGAAGTTGATCTCTCCGCTACAGGGAAAGGCCCGGATGCGTTCGTCAACAAGCTCGGCCAAAGAGCATCCGGTCTGGCTGATGCGTTCCAGCAGCAGCAGCCACGGGATCATGCCGGAATCGCAATAGCTGAAATCGCGAAAGTAGTGATGGGCCGACATTTCTCCCCCGTACAGGGCGTTTTCGGCGCGCATGCGCTCCTTGATGAAAGCGTGTCCGCTTTTATTGATGACAGAGACGCCGCCGGCACTGGCAACCTCGGCCAGGGTATTCCAGGTGAGGCGCGGATCCAGCACAATGGTTTCACCCGGGCTGTTTTCCAATAGCTGGCGGGCAAACAGCCCGACCAGGTAATAGCCCTCGATAAAGCGGCCGTTGTGGTCAAAGAAAAAGCAGCGGTCAAAGTCACCGTCCCAGGCGATGCCCAGATCAGCGCCGGTGTCCACCACGGCGCGGGCGGTTTCCCGCCGGTTTTCAGGCAGCAGCGGGTTGGGAACGCCGTTGGGAAAATGTCCGTCAGGCTGATGGTGCAGGCGCACAATCTCCAGCGGAAGATGTTTGGCCAGCTGGTCAAACACCGGACCGGCGCAGCCGTTGCCGGCGTTGACCACCACCGTGGCCGGCTTGATTTTGCCGATGTCGACAAAGCTGAGCATGCGGGAAAGATAGCCATCGGTCACGGATGTTTCTTCATGTTTGCCTGAACGGTCCGCAGAGGTTTCCCATTGGCCGCTGGCCAGCAGCGCCTCCATGTCCTTCAGCCCCGTGTCGCCGCTGACGGGGATGGCCTGTTCGCGAACCATTTTCATGCCGTTGTAGTCGGCCGGATTGTGACTGGCGGTGACCATGATTCCGCCCCCCATGCAGTCAAGTGAGGCGGCGTGATAGACAACCTCGGTGCCGCACAGGCCGATGTCGCGGGTATCCATGCCGGCCTTGTTGAGGCCTTGTGCCAGGGCCGCTGCAAGCGGGCGGCTCGACAACCGCATGTCGTGGCCTATGGCCACCGGGCCCCGGGGCTGAACGATGCGGGCGTAGGCCTGGCCGATTTGGAAGGCGCGTTCCTCATTGAGCTGTTCCGGAACGCGTCCGCGGACGTCATAGGCCTTGAACGGCGAGTTTTTCAGGGTTGTCATATAAAGCTTGAGCGGGTGTATTTGACCAGCCGCTATCCTAACCCGGCAGCCATTTGGGCTGATGGCGGTGTGACGTGCGACCAGGGTTTTGGCCGGTGCCGACAGGGTCTTTGCAGGGCCACTTGGTGATACCATTGATGCGCTATACATTTCAGGAACAAGGCCAATGTTTGACAACTCTTTCACCCTTGCCGGCTACGATGACGAGCTGGCCCAAGCCATCCGTTCGGAAGAGCAGCGCCAGGAAGACCATATCGAGCTGATCGCTTCCGAAAACCACGTCAGCCCGCGCGTCATGGAAGCCCAAGGATCGGTGCTGACCAACAAGTACGCCGAAGGGTATCCGGGGCGGCGCTACTACGGTGGCTGCGAGTTTGTCGACATTGCGGAAACCCTGGCCATAGAGCGCGTCAAAAAGCTGTTTTCGGCTCAGTATGCCAACGTTCAGCCGCATTCCGGCTCCCAGGCCAACCAGGCCGTCTACATGGCGCTGCTCAAGCCCGGCGACACCATTTTGGGCATGGACCTGACCGAAGGCGGGCATTTGACCCACGGTGCCAAGGTCAATTTTTCAGGCAAGCTGTTCAACGCCGTCTACTACGGTCTCAATCGTGAAACAGGCAAAACCGATTATGAGCACATGCGCCAACAGGCGCTGGAGCACCGTCCGGCCATGCTGATTGGCGGGTTTTCAGCGCATTCGCGGCCGGTGGACTGGGCCAGAATGCGTGAAATTGCCGATGAGGTCGGCGCCTGGTTCATGGTTGACATGGCGCACGTGGCCGGGCTGGTGGCCGCCGGTCTGTATCCCAACCCGGTTCCTCATGCGCACGTGGTGACATCGACCACGCACAAAACGCTGCGCGGCCCGCGCGGCGGGCTTATTCTGTCGGGCGAGTCCGATGAGGAGCTGGCCAAAAAGCTGCAGTCATCGGTTTTCCCCGGCGGCCAGGGCGGCCCGCTGATGCACGTGATTGCCGCCAAGGCGGTGGCCTTCAAGGAAGCGCTGGAGCCGGCGTTCAAAACCTATCAGAAGCAGGTGATAGAAAACGCGCGCGCCATGACCGAAGTCATCAGCGAGCGCGGCTACAAGATTGTTTCCGGCGGCACCGACAACCATCTTTTCCTGATTGACCTTATAGACAAGGACATTACCGGCAAGGACGCCGAGGATGCCCTTGGCCGGGCCAATATTACCGTCAACAAGAACACCGTGCCCGGCGAGCCGCGCTCACCTTTCGTCACTTCGGGCCTGCGCATGGGCACGCCGGCATGCACCACGCGCGGGTTCAGGGCCGATGACTGCCGCGAGCTGGCCGGGCTCATCTGCGACATTCTCGACAACATGGGTGACGAGAACGTGGTGGCGCAAGTGCGCGAGGCAGCGCTGAAGCTGGCCCGCAAATATCCGGTTTACGCATAATCGCCCGCTGACTGGTCATGTGGTGCCCGTTCTGCAATCACACCGATACCCGGGTGGTTGATTCAAGGCTGGCCGCCGACGGCTTCCAGATTCGCCGGCGGCGCCAGTGCGCCGATTGCGGAATCCGCTTCAACACGCTGGAAACGCCCGCTTTGAAAGCACCCAACGTGATCAAGGCGGACGGTTCGCGGGAAGCATTTAACGAGGACAAGCTGCGGCGCGGCATGCTCAAGGCGCTGGAAAAACGTCCGGTGGAAACCCGGCTGGTGGAAAAAGCCATGCGTAAACTCTTGCATGAGATCCACACGCTTGAGGAGCCGGAGATATCCAGCCAGAAACTGGGTGACTGGGTGGCGGCCGAGCTTGAAAAGCTGGACCAGGTGGCCTACGTGCGCTTTGCCTCTGTTTATCGCCGCTTTGAAGATGTGGCCGCTTTTCGCGATGAAATCGAGCGTCTTGAGCGCGACAACCCGGGTTTGTTCGACGGGCGCCAGATCTCGCTGCTTGACGACCGGGATGAGTAGACCGATGCGCGCAGCGGTGGACGACAGCAAAACAGACCCCGGGGAACCCCGGGTGCCGGCTGATGCTGCCATCAGCCATTTTCGGGCGTGCCGGCCATGAGTTTTACAGCCGATGACCATCAATATATGGCGGAAGCGCTGCGGCTGGCTGCCCGGGGGCGCATGACTGCCGATCCCAATCCGGCCGTTGGCTGTGTCATTGTCAAAAATGGCGAGGTTGTCGGGCGCGGCTGGCACCGGGCTGCGGGCGAGCCGCATGCGGAAATTCTGGCGCTGGGGCGGGCTGGTGTACGCGCCCGTCAGGCCAGGGTGTATGTCACGCTGGAGCCCTGCAGCCACCAGGGTCGCACGCCGCCCTGTACCACCAGTCTTTTGGAAGCTGGTGTATCCGAAGTCATTACCGCCATGTCCGACCCCAACCCGCAGGTGGGGGGCAAGGGGCATGCCCTGCTGGCGCGCGGTGGTGTGCAGGTCAGAAGCGGGCTGATGGAAGCCCAGGCCCGCGATCTCAATCACGGCTTTGTGGCCCGTCACGAGCGCGGTCGTCCGTGGGTTCGCATCAAGCTGGCCGCCAGTCAGGACGGACTGACGGCCGGGGCCGATGGCCGCTCGCAGTGGATTACCGGCGAGGCCGCACGCGCCGATGTGCAGCGCTGGCGCGCCCGCGCGTCCTGCATACTGACCGGCATTGGCACTGTGCTGGCCGATGACCCTCTTTTGAATGTGCGTCTGCCCGGATTTGCCCGCCACCCGCTCAGGGTTGTTGTGGACTCGCGCGCGCGCCTGCCCGTCAGCCTGCGCATGAGCAGCCAGCCGGGCCTGATTGTGGCGGCCACCTGCGCAGACAGCCCGCCGGCCCGTGACGATGTGCGCTGGTGGCCCATGCCGGCCGGACGCGACGGGCGTGTATGCCTTGATGCGCTGCTTAAAAGACTGGCCGGGGAAGAAATCAACACGGTTCATGTTGAAGCGGGGCCCATACTGGCTGGCGCCCTGGTTGAAGCCGGGCTGGCCGACGAGCTGCTGGTCTATCAGTCGGCCTGTCTGATTGGCAGCGGCCATCCGCTGCTGTCCCTTCCGGGGATGGAAAAGTTTGCCGACCGCCTCCACATACAGCGCATGCAGGCGCGCCGGGTTGGTGAAGACTGGCGCTTTCTTTTCCGTCTTCCAGATTGAACAGGATTTGTCGATGTTTACCGGAATCGTTCAGGCCGTGGGCACCATTGAGCGCGTTGATGAAATTCCCGAGGGGCGCCGTTTTGAAATTGGCTGCCCCCAGCTTGAGCCGGCCAGCTGGCACATTGGTGACAGCATTGCCGTGTCGGGGTGTTGTCTTACGGCAGTTGCTCTGAGCGAGCACGGTTTTGCCGTTGACCTGTCGGCAGAAACCCTTGCAAAAACCCGGCTTGGCGAACTTGAAACCGGCAGCCGGGTCAATCTTGAACCGGCGCTTAAAATGAGCGACAGACTGGGCGGGCATTTTGTCACCGGCCATGTCGACGGGCTGGCGGAACTGGTGTCATCGCGCCCTTCGGGCGACAGCCGTATTGACCGCTATCGGGTGCCGGCGCATCTGTCGCGCTTCATTGCGTCCAAGGGCTCGGTGACGCTCGACGGCGTGAGCCTGACCGTGAATGTGGTCGATGCCGGCGAGTTTGAAATCAACCTGATTCCGCACACGCTGAAAGTGACCACGCTCGGAGCGCTGAAGCCGGGTGATCAGGTCAATCTTGAAATTGATTTGCTGGCCCGCTATCTGGACCGGCTGCAAGGAGAGCAGAGATGAGTTTTGACAGCATCGAGTCCATACTCGAGGACGTGCGCAAGGGGCGCATGGTGGTCATGCTGGACGATGAGGACCGTGAGAATGAGGGCGATCTGATCATGGCGGCGTCCATGGTGCGTCCCGAGGACATCAACTTCATGGCCCATCACGGCCGCGGCCTGATCTGTCTTGCGCTGACCCGCGAGCGCTGTCACCAGCTTGACCTCAAGCTGATGGTGGATGACACCGACCGCTACCACAAGACCAACTTCACCGTGTCCATAGAGGCTGCATCGGGCGTCACCACGGGCATTTCGGCCTACGACCGCGCGCACACCGTACGCACCGCAGTGGCCCCCAGTGCCGTTGCCGATGACCTGACCCAGCCCGGACACATCTTTCCGCTCATGGCCCAGCCCGGCGGTGTGCTGGCGCGCGCCGGGCACACCGAGGCCAGCGTTGACCTGGCCCTGCTTGCCGGCGTGGAGCCGGCGGCCGTTCTGGTTGAAATCCTCAACGAGGACGGCACCATGGCGCGTCGCCCGCAGCTGGAAGAGTTTGTAAAGCACCACGGCCTGAAAATGGGCACGGTGGCCGATCTGATTCGCTACCGCATGAGTACTGAAACCAACGTCGAGTGTGTTCATACTCAAACCGTTGGAACCGCGCACGGCGAGTTCGAGCTCAGGGCCTTTCGCGACCGCATCACCAACCGCCTCCACTGGGCGCTGATACGCGGCAGTATCAGCAATGATGAGCCTTTCCCCGTGCGGGTTCACGTGCCGGAGTTGCTGGGCGATGTGCTTGGCATTACCCGTCCGGACTTCGGCATGCCGCTGGATGCCGCCCTGGCCGATATTGCCCGTCGCGGCCGCGGCCTGGCGCTGGTGCTCGGACATTACGAAGACGACGATGACGCCCGGCTGGAAAGCCTGGCTGCCGGCGGATCCAGGGTGCCGCAGTCACCCGACAATGGTTCCGACCGGGCCGCCCGGGAGCTGCGCAGCTACGGCATTGCCGCCCAGATTATCGCCGCCCTGGGCATTCGGCGAATGCAGGTTTTTGGTGCACCAAAACGTTTTCACGCCCTGGACGGCTTCGGGCTGGAAATTGTCGATCACGTCATTCCCGACAGATGAGGAAAGCAATGGATCTGCACGACTCAGACAACCGCTCCATACGGATTGCCATCGCCCAGGCACAGTTCAACCGCAAGGTTACCGACATGCTGCTGGCCGGCTGCCGGCGCGCCCTGAAACAGGCCGGGCTGACTGAGGACCGGGTTGATGTTTTTTCGGTGCCCGGCGCCTGGGAGCTGCCGCTTGCCGCACGCCAGCTGGCAGCAGCGGGGCACTACGACGGAATCATCGCGCTGGGTGCGGTGGTGCGCGGCGAGACGGCTCATTTTGAATTCATTTCCGCCGAGTGCGCGCGCGGCCTGCAGCAGGTTTCGCTGGATTCCGGCCTGCCCGTCGGCTTTGGCGTGCTGACGCCGGAAAACGATGAGCAGGCCGAGAAGCGCGCTGATCCCGAGCGCATGGACAAGGGCCGGGAGGCGGCCGAGGCCGTGCTGGCCATGCTGGAACTCAAACAGCAGATTGCGCAATGAGCAGACGCCGCAAACCCGGGCCGTTTGAGCCGAAAAAGCGGGCCCGCAGGCGGGCGCTGCAGGCGCTGTATCAGTGGCAGTTCAACGACAGCACGGCAACGGCCATTATCGAGCAGTTTCTCATCGAGCAGAACTTCTCGGGCGTTGACGAAACCTTTTTCAAGACCCTGGTTCGCGAAGTGGTCGCCAACCACGCTGCCCTTGATGAGGCCTTCGCGCCCTATCTGGACCGTGCGGAAAGTACGCTGGACCAGATGGAACGGGCCATTTTGCGTCTGGCCGCCTGCGAGCTGGCCTATCACCCGGAAACACCCTACCGGGTGGTGATTGACGAAGCCGTGGATCTGGCCCATCGATTTGGCGCCGAGCAGGCACATACGTTCATCAACAGCGTCGTCGACCGGCTGGCGCACAAGCTGCGCAGCGTCGAGATCGGACTGGAAGCCGACAGTCGGCCAAAATGATCGCCGATGAGCGAATTTGATCTGATTGCCCGAATTCAATCGCGCGCCTCAGGCCATGCCGCGAGCGGTGTTGTGGTTGGCATTGGCGATGATGCAGCCGTGATTGCGCCGGCCGCCGGCCATGAAATTGTTGCCACCACCGATTCACTGGTGCCCGGTCGGCACTTTACCGATGCATGGAGTGCCGAAGAGATCGGCTGCCTGGCCGCCCGGGCCAACCTGAGCGACGTGGCGGCCATGGGTGCGCGCCCGCGCTGGGCGCTTTTGACGCTGACACTGCCGGGCGTTGATGAAGCATGGCTTGATGGCTTCCTGGACGGATTTCTGGCGGCCCTGGAGCAGGCTGGAACGGCGCTGGTCGGTGGCAATCTGGCGCGCGGCCCGCTGAACATCGGCGTCCAGCTGCTGGGCGAAGTGCCTGCAGGTCAGGCAGTGCTGCGCTCTGGCGGGCAGGCGGGCGATCG
The DNA here is from genome assembly GCA_035301965.1 of Wenzhouxiangella sp. Taxonomy (GTDB): domain Bacteria; phylum Pseudomonadota; class Gammaproteobacteria; order Xanthomonadales; family Wenzhouxiangellaceae; genus Wenzhouxiangella. Next base: position 26,258 of record DATGTG010000143.1, read on the forward strand.
TATTGTGGTGACCGGCACGCCGGGCGATGCCGCCGCCGCGCTGCTGCTGGGCGAGAAGGCGCCTGCAGAACTTCTGAACAGGCTGCGGTGCCCGCCGGCGCGGGTGCGGGCCGGGCTGGCGCTGCGCGACCATGCGCACGCCATGATTGACATATCCGACGGCTTTGCGGCTGATTTGAATCATCTGCTGAGTGACGACCTGGGGGCCGAAATTGACCTGGATTGTCTGCCTGCATCACCCGCGCTGAAAAAATCCGTGCCCGCGCCTGAAAAGCGCTGGCCGCTGCAGCTGCAAGGGGGCAGTGACTACGAGCTGCTGGCGCTTGTCCCCCCGCAGACCGATATTGATCGGCTGCAGGAAAAAGCCGGCGTTGCCCTGACCGCCACGGGAACCGTTGTGGACGGTGGCGGCATCCGCTTTCAATCATCGCAACATGCGCTGCCGCCCCTGATAGTTCAAGGATGGGACCATTTCAAAAATGACTGACCCGCTCAGCGATCGCAGGCCCGATACGGTGCGCATTGCGCTGGGCTCGCCCGATGGTTTTCTGGCGTTCGGGTTTGGCAGCGGGCTGGCACCGGTTGCGCCCGGCACGGCCGGCAGTGTGGCCGCCGTACTGCCGGCGCTGGCGCTGATCAAGCTGCCGCTGCCGTGGCTGGCGCTTTTTCTGGTGGCGGCTTTTGCATTCGGCGTGTGGCTGTGTGGGCGAACCGGCCGGCGTTTGGGCGTGCATGACCACAGCGGCATCGTTTTTGACGAGTTTGTCGGCATGTGGCTGGTGCTGGCGTTTGTGCCAGCGAGCGCGGTCTGGTGGCTGGCGGCATTTGCGGCATTCCGCCTGTTCGACATTGTCAAGCCGTGGCCCATAGGCTGGCTTGACCGGCGCATTGGCGGCGGCCTGGGCGTTATGCTGGATGATGTTCTGGCGGCCATCTATGCGCTGGCAGTGCTCGTGCCGCTGCAGATCTGGCTTTAGACCCGGCCAGTCGGCGACTACAGTTCAAACGCGCCGGCAATCCAGCTCAGGCGGCCGCTTTCCCCATCAAGGCCCACCACATCAAACCGGCAGGCAAATTCCTGCCACTGCGGATGCTCCATCAAGAAATGCTGTGCGGCGCGAATCAGGCGCTGCTGCTTGTGGAAATCGACGCTGTCAACGCTGTCGACCCGGGCGCCCGGGCCGCGCAGGCGCACCTCGATAAAGGCCAGCACCCGGGTGTCGTGCGGATTGGGATCGACCATGATCAGGTCAATTTCGCCAGCGCGACAGCGGTAGTTGCGCTCAACCAGCTGCAGGCCGCGTTTGGCCAGCCAGTTTTCGGCGCGCTGTTCGCCCCGGTCGCCGGCCTGACGGCGGTTCATTGCGCTTCTGCGGGTGCTGCGATGCCGCCCTGCAGTTCAACCACCGGCAGATCGCGGCGAATCCGGTGACCGTCAGGCAGGCTGAGGTCGCCGAGCATGCCCGGCAGGGTCAGCACCGGATCGGACCGCATCATGGCAAGCCAGGGAACGAGGCTCATGGCGTCCCGTCCCAGGGCATGCATGCGAGACAGCGTGGCGCTTTCAAAACCGGCGTACAGGGTGCGGGCCTGGTCATGAACGGCGCCGGCGGCGGTAAAGCCGAGAAACCAGGGTGGCATGGGAAGGGTGACGCCGTTCAGGTCATCGTCACGACCTGAAACCGGCTTGCCGTCAACAATATAGGACGTGGACAGGAGGGTGACATTGGCCGCGTCAAAAAAACGCAGCTGGGGCAGCAGCTGGTGCCCGTCTGCGGGTCGGGCGCCAACAAAGATCAGATCAATGTCGGCCCGCCGACGGGGGCTTGACTCGACATCGCCTAACAGCCCGGAGAGCCGGCTGATGCGCTCTTCCGAGCGGTCGATTTTCAGGGTTTCACGCAGCAGAAATGAATAATCGGGCTGGTCGGTGTCATAAAAGCGTTCGGCCATGATCTGGCCGCCGCCCAGCCGGAAGGTGTCGCTGAAGGCGCTGGCCACGCGCCTGCCCCAGTCGGAATACTGATACAGCACCAAAGCCCGGCGATGCCCTGTGGCCAGGGCATGAATGGCGGCTTGTTCGGCGTCGATCTCGGGGGGCAGGGCAATGGCGGCCAGCTCGCCGCTGCCTGTTGAAAGAAGCTGAGCGTCATCGGGAAGGTTGAGCAACAGGGTGGGAATGACGCCGGCATCCGGCAGCTCCGCCAGCGCCTGAACCTTGGGCTGGTCAAGCGGGCCGATGAGAAAATCGCTGCCGCGCTCGCGCGCGTCAAACCAGGCTGCCACGGCTGATTCGGGTTCGTCGCCCAGGTAGTCGAATACCAGTTCGGGGCGGCGGTCGGGCGGAATCTGCAGCCAGCCGGCCAGCAGGCCGTCGCGCAAGGCTTCGCCCGGGCGCCTCAGCGGGCTGTTGCGGTCGGGCAGCAAAACCGTGATTTGGGCCGGCATGGGCCGGGTCTGGCGCCAGGCGGCCAGCCACTGCTGCGCCTCGCCGGCGCTGTAGTCAAGCTCCGGCCAGCGCGCCTGCCAGGAAGACAGGGCGGCGGCCAGCGCCGGATCATCCAGCAGGTTTTCGCGCGCCACAATGGCCAGGTCCAGCCACGGCAACAGCTCCGGCCTGTCGCCGGCATATTGCATGGAGCCCTGCAGTTGGACAGCCGGGAACTCGATCAGCAGGGCCAATGCAAGCTCGCCGCTGAAGTCCGGTTCATCAAGGGCTTCTTCAAGCGCGTCAATGGCCTCCTCAACAGGCGCCGATTGCAGTTGTGCCAGTCGCAGCTCAAGAGCTTCATGCCGGCTGCCAAGATCGCGCGGAAGGTGATCGGACACGCTGGCCAGCAGCCAGCCGGCGTTGGCAAAATCCTCATGCAGCATGGCCAGCTCGGCCTGGGCAAGGTCAAGCCGCGTCAGATCGTGCCCGTCAAGGACGGCAGGGTCGATTTGGGACAGCGCCTTTTCAGCCTGCTCCGGGTTCATGCCCTGCAACCAGGCTTCAGCCGCCAGAATATACAGCCGATCCGCATCCAGCGGCCGAGTCAGCGCCGCCTGTTCCCAGGCAAGGGCCGCCCGTCGGTAGCTGCCGTCGGCAAAAAGTTGTTCGGCCCGTTCCAGTTCGGCATCCGCATCTTTTTCCGACCACACCCGCGGCTCTCCGGCCGCGCAGGCGGCAATAAGCACGGCCAAACCCAAACTCAATATTGTTCTGATCATGCGGCAATAGTAAACCACGCGCGCGGATGATTGACCAAGGTGTCCGTGATGCCAGGGAGAAATTCTGGCATGATTCACCCTGGTTTGATGCAACGACAATGAGAATGAATCATGAAGAAATCGTTTTTACTGGCGCTGGCCGCCGGTTTGGGCGTGTCCCTGACTGCCATGGCGGATACTGATCCGTGGCTGTGGCTTGAACGGGTCGAAGGCGCCAATGCGCTGGCCTGGGCCCAGGGACAAAACGAGCGCTCCCTGGATGAAATCAGGGCGCATCCACAGTTTGAGCCTGTCCATCAGCGTGCGCTTGAAATCCTGACCTCCGACGAGCGCATTGATTACCCGGGCCTGATCAACGGCGAGGTCTACAATTTCTGGCGCGATGACAAGCACGTGCGCGGCATATGGCGCAAGACCAGCCTTGAAAGCTACAGTTCCGGCCGCCCCGACTGGGATGTCATCATTGACCTTGACGAGCTGGCCGACCAGGAAGACAAGAATTGGGTCTGGGCCGGGGCCAGCTGTCGCCACCCCGACTACGACCGCTGCATTGTCAGCCTTTCAATCGGTGGCGCCGATGCCGCCGTCAGCCGCGAGTTCGACCTGAACACGCGCGATTTTGTCGAAGGCGGCTTCGTGCTTGATGAATCAAAAAGCGCCCTTGCGTGGCGGGATCTTGACAGCGCCTTTGTCGGCCCCGCCTTTGAGGATGGCGATGTGACCGATTCGGGCTACCCGCGCACTGTCAGGCTCTGGCGTCGTGGCACCGATCTTTCCGACGCGGTCACGGTGTTTGAAGGTGAAAGGAGTGATGTCGCGGTTCGCGGCATGCGCATTCACGATGGTGATGAGCATTTCGATGTCATCGTGCGTTCACCGGGTTTTTTCACTCGTGAATACCACCTGTATACCGATGACCAGGTGCAGCGCATTCATGTGCCCGATGATGCGCAGCTGGTTGGTGTAATTGACGGGCAGCTGCTGATTGCGCTCAAGTCCGACTGGACCGTCAACGGCAAGACCTATCCCCAAGGCGCGCTGGTGGCCAGCGACCTGAGTGAGTTTCTGGAGCCGGAGCCGGCATTCGAGGTGCTGCTGCAGCCCGGCGAGCGCCAGGCGGTCAACGGCGTGTCGACCACCGAAAATGTGGTTTTGGTCAACCTGCTTGACAACGTCCGCGGGCGGCTGCTGAGCTTTGTTCACGATGAGGACGGCTGGCATCAGGATGAGATTGAGGTTCCCGAAATGGGCAGCGTGGGCGTGGTCTCGACCGACGACAAGTCGGATCGCTTCTTTTACACATTTACCGGCTTTCTGACGCCTGCAACCCTGTATGAGGCCGATGCGGCCAGCGGCACCAGCACCAAGGTGCGAGCGGAACCCGCCTGGTTTGATTCCGAAGGCATGGACGTGGTCCAGCACGAGGCCCAATCGGCCGATGGCGAGATGATCCCTTACTTTGTGGTGACGCCGCCCAACTTCGAGGCAGACGGCAGCAATCCCACCCTGCTGACCGCCTATGGCGGCTTTGAAATTGCCCGCACGCCTTATTATTCCGGCGTCACCGGAAGCGCCTGGCTTGAACAGGGCGGCGTGCTGGTGCTGGCCAATATTCGCGGCGGAGGCGAATTCGGGCCGCGCTGGCATCATGCCGCGCTCAAGGAGAACCGCCAGCGTGCCTATGACGACCTCATTGCCGTGTCCGAGGATCTTGTTGCCCGCAACATCACCTCGCCCCAGCATTTGGGCATTCAGGGCGGCTCCAACGGCGGGCTGCTGGTGGGTGCGGTCATGGTCCAGCGTCCTGACCTGTTCAACGCCGTGGTTTGCCAGGTGCCGCTGCTTGACATGAAGCGTTTTCACAAGCTGCTGGCCGGCGCCAGCTGGATGGGCGAATACGGCAATCCCGACGACCCCGAACAGTGGGCGTACATCAGCAAATACTCGCCTTATCAGAATGTCCGCGAGGACGCCGAATATCCGCGCGCATTGTTCACCACCTCGACCCGTGATGACCGGGTGCATCCGGGCCATGCGCGCAAGATGGTGGCCAGAATGCTTGACCAGGGCCACGATGTTCTCTACTACGAAAATATCGAGGGTGGCCACGGCGGCGCAGCCAACCTCAAGCAGCAGGCTTTTCTCTCAGGGCTGGTCTACGCCTACCTGCACGAGCGGCTGGGGCCGACTGACGAGGACTGAAAGCAGCGCGCTTCAAGCTGCCGTTGATGATTCCGCCGGCATTGGCGGTCAAGAATGCCCGGCCCGGTCGCCGGGCATTCTTTGTCCCAAAAAAGACTGGAACTTTAGCGCTGCAAAAAGAGTCATAGCAGACGTGCAGTCGAATTGGTACCAAATCAATACTGATTTGTTTGGGAAGTGCCATTTTGATATAATTTGCAGCTGGACAAGGAGGACGTCTGAATGAGCAAGCAGCTTGTACCCTCACATTTTTTGGCACCAGCCGGAACCGGTTCCCTTGATGAGTACATGCAGGAGGTCAACCGCATTCCGATACTCACCCTGGAGCAGGAGCAGAGCCTGGCCCGCCGCTATCGCGACGAGGAAGACCTGGACGCGGCTCGCCGACTGGTCATGTCGCATCTGCGCTTTGTGGTGCACGTGGCGCGCGGCTATTCCGGCTACGGTTTGCAGGTGGCCGATCTGATCCAGGAAGGCAACATCGGCCTGATGAAGGCGGTCAAGCGTTTTGACCCCGACCGGGGCGTGCGCTTGGTGTCGTTTGCGGTGCACTGGATCCGCGCCGAGATTCATGAGTTTGTGCTGCGCAATTGGCGCATCGTCAAGGTGGCCACCACCAAGGCCCAGCGCAAGCTGTTCTTCAACCTGCGCCGCCAGAAAAAAAGCCTGGGCTGGCTCAACCAGGACGAAGTCAACGCCGTGGCCGAACATCTTGACGTCAAGCCGGAAGTGGTCATGGAAATGGAATCGCGTCTGTCGGGCCGTGATATCGGCTTTGACATGTCGAGCGACGATGACGATTCAAACTATGTCGCCCCTGAAGCCTGGCTGCAGGGCATTTCAGCCGCGCCAGACGAAGTGGCCGAGGCCGAAGACTGGGAACAGCACCATCACAGCCTGCTTTTTGACGGGATTGAAAATCTTGATGACCGCTCGCGCGACATTATCCAGAGCCGCTGGCTGATGGACCCGCGCACCACGTTGCAAACCCTGGCCGACAAGTACGACATTTCCGCCGAACGCGTGCGCCAGCTTGAGGCCGCCGCGCTCAAAAAGCTCAAGGCGCGCTTCGAGGCGTAGCCGAAGCAAACAGTTTGCCTGAACAAAAAAGGGAGCCGCTGTGCTCCCTTTTTTTATGCCCCGGCACGGGCGCACTCCTGCATCTGCAAGTTCTGCCACCGACTTGACCTGATTTCGGAGCCGGCGACGACAAGCCAAGGCTGTAGCGGACACCACTGGCCTTGTGGCAGCTTCTTGCCCTGGTCGTCAGACCCGGATTCCGTGCAGCTTCGGACCGGCCTTCATGCACCTTGCGCTGCGCGTTTGCCGCAGCGGATCCTTCAGGTTTGGCTGGGTTGTGACGGTGGTCCGGGGCCGCGGATTGGCGTAGGGAGCCGTCACATTGATGTCATGAGAAGACCGGCCCGAACTGTGATCTGGCATGCTGTGATGTCGGCAACGGCTGGAGCGCGTTCCGTTTGAGGACGGATCGCGGGCTTGCCTGGGCGATGGTCGCGCTGCTCGCCATTGCGGCAAATTTCCCGGGAAATGGTGGCTGGACTGTCATCCAGTGCGCAAGCAATTTTTCTGACAGCACGCCCAGTACGCAACATGGCCCAAATCTGGTAATGTTTCTCTCAGGTGAGGTGCGGATAGCTCATCGTGCAACTCCAGCGTGGTGGTTAGAGTGCCGATGCTGGCGCACCTCACCTCCAACCAATCAGTGGCGTTGCGCTTCGCGGTTGAATCCAGGGTATCTGGCACCAAGCAAGATTTTTATTGCTCCGCCTGCCTCGCAAAAATGCGGTGACCCGGAGTTCAGGGTGTTTTGGGGGTGCCCACCAGCGATGGCTCCGGTTCCAGCGCTACGCCAAAGTGCGTTTGGATATCACCCTGAATGGCCCGGGTCAGCGCAACCAGCTCTTTGCCGCTGGCGCCGCCGTGGTTGACCAGCACCAGGGCGTGGTTTTTATAGACGCCAGCCTGGCCTATGCGGCGTCCCTTCCAGCCCAATTGTTCGATCATCCAGCCGGCGGCCAGCTTGATTTTTCCGCCTGTTTGCGGCCAGTGGGGCAGGGCGGGGTGCTCGCCAATGATTTTCAGCGCCTGCTTGCGTTCGACCAGCGGGTTTTTGAAAAAGCTGCCGGCATTGGGCAGGCGGGCCGGGTCGGGCAGGCGGTGGCGGCGCAGGCGCATGACGGCAGCGGCCAGCTGACGCGCTGTCGGGTTTTGTGTGCCCTGTTTTTGCAGTGCATTGGCGAGGCTGGCGTAGCCGGTATTGGGTCGGAAGGCTCTGGACAGG
>DATGTG010000144.1:0-7075 GCA_035301965.1 Wenzhouxiangella sp.
CAATGGCCACGCGCTGGCGCTCGCCGCCGGACAGCTCGCCGGGCAGCCGCCCGAGCAGCTCGACAATGCCCAGGGTGTCGGCCAGCGAGAGGATGCTGTCGCCGCTGCGGTCGAGTTTGTTTAGCCACAGCGGCAACGCGATGTTTTCGCGCACGCTCAGTGAATCGATGAGATTGAAGTTCTGGAATACCAGGCTGACGTGGCGCGCACGGAAGCGGGTCAGCGCCGGCTCCCCGAGTCTGGCCAGATTGGTGCCCAGCACTTCAACCCGGCCCTGATCGGGCCGATCCATGCCGGCCGCCAGGTTGAGCAGGGTTGATTTGCCCGATCCGGACGCTCCCATGATGGCCACGCGCTCGCCACGATTGACAGTCAGCGAGAGCTGGTCAAGGACCCCGATGGTGCGCTGCCCAACGCGAAAGCCGCGGCTGACGTCGCGCATGAGCAGGGCTGGGCAATCCGGACTGTCTGGCAGTTTCATCGCAGCCTAACGTCGATTGGGGCCAAATACCGGTATTATGGAGCATGGACAAGCTGCAAATGAGAGCGGAACCCCAGCGTCAACATGCCATCTAACCCCTGTACAACAAATGCGGATTGCCCTGCATCCAAAATTGTTGCAGGAATGATTTGGCAAATCGACAACGGTTGTGGTAGAGTTACAACCAACCTTGGCAAAACCGCAACGGTTGAGCAAGGTTGCAGGGCGCGAAGCGAGGTACATCACTCCGATATCTGTTGCCCCTCCCTTGTTTCAGGGGAGGGGCTTTTTTTGGTTGACCATACAGTCAGTAATATCGAGGCTATCGACATGCAGTTGACGATGCTGAAAGGGAAGATTCATCGCGCGACCGTCACCCGCGTGGAGCGCGACTATGAAGGCTCATGCGCCATTGACGAGGATCTGCTTGATGCAGCAGGAATTCTCGAGCATGAACAGATACATATATACAACGTGACCAGCGGCGAACGCTTCGTAACCTACGCCATTCGCGGCCAGCGCGGAAGCGGCATGATTTCGGTCAACGGCGCAGCAGCGCACCGGGCCAGCGAAGGCGATCTGGTCATCATCGCCGCCTATGTGCGGCTCGACCAGGCGGAAGCGCGCGAGCATGTCCCCAGCCTGGTGTATCCCGACGCCAGCAACCGGATAAAGCGCACGGCAGGGCGCGTTCCCATCCAGGCCGCCTGAATCGCCACCAATTGTTGTTTTTAGGCAACAATCTTCATGACCAACCAGTCATCCGCCGCCGCGCTTAAAGAAAATTTCATCTGCCAGGACGGCAGCTGGACACTGGACTTTTCCGCGCTGCAGATGACGGCACAGCAGCTGGAGGCTCTCGGCCAGCTGCCGCAGCAGCACGGTTTGCCGGCCGCCATCAGGCGCCTGTTTTCCGGTCAGGTTGTCAATCCTTCCGAAAACCGGGCGGCCCTGCATGCGCTGCTGCGGGCATCCGGGCCGCAGCCGGGCATTGACCGCTCCATCTGTCTGGAAGTACAGGATCAGCGCCATCGATTTTTACAGCTGGCCGATCAGCTTTACAGCGGCCGGACGCCGCTGCGGGACCTGATCCATGTTGGCATTGGCGGCTCGCTGCTGGGCCCCAGGCTGGTGGCCGATGCGCTGGACGAGGGCGAAAGCGCTGTTCGGGTGCACTGGCTGTCAACCCTGGACGGACGGCGCCTTGAACGACTTTTGCGCCAGCTTGATCCGGCCACTACCGGCATGCTGGCGGCATCCCGCTCCTTTGGCACTGAAGAAACCCTGGAGCTGGCCCGGGCCGTGCGCGACTGGCTGGGGGCTGACTGGGCCAGGCGCAGCTGGGCGGCTACCGCCAGCCATGCCCGGGCACGAAGCTTCGGATTTAAGGATGAGCATGTTCTCGGCTTTCCGGAAACGGTGGGCGGACGGTTTTCGCTGTGGTCGTCAACCGGCACCAGCAGCGCGGCGCTGATTGGGCCCAAACGATTTGAAGAACTGCTGGCCGGTGCCGGGCAGGCCGATGCGGCCTTCAGCCAGGGCTCTGTGCATACCTCCATGGCGGTTGTTCTGGCCCTGCTGTTGCATCACTTGCGCCGTGGCCTGAACCTGCCCACGCTGGGGGTCATAAGCTATGCGCCGCGCCTTGCGCTGCTGGCGGACCATGCCCAGCAGCTGATCATGGAAAGCCTGGGCAAGCGCATTGATCTTGACGGCCGCCTGGTTGACAAACCAACCGCGCCGCTGGTGTTTGGCGGTTGCGGAACCGACCTTCAGCATTCCATCTTTCAGGCACTGCACCAGGGCAGCGACAGCCATCCACTGCTGCTGGTTGGATCACGCAGCGACAATCACGGCCACCCCGACTGGCATCGCCGGCAGCTGGCGCACCTGCACGCCCAGGCGGAATGCCTTTTGAAGGGCAAAAGCTCGGGCAGCAGCCATCAGCGCATGCCGGGCAACCGGCCGGTCATGACCCTGCTGACCGAGCGTGTGAATGCCCATGCCCTGGGACAGCTTCTGGCCACTCTTGAGCACGCTGTTTACGCTCTGGCGGTGCTGTGGAATATCAACCCCTTTGACCAGTGGGGCGTTGAGGAAGGCAAGCGTCTGGCCGCAGAAATCCGCCAGCGGCCTGAGCGCTAGTTCAGCAAGCCGTTTCAGTCTCCACCCTGGTCGCGGCGATCGATGCTTGAAATCGGAATGGTGATGATGGGCAGGCCGATGGCATCGGTGCGGGTGCGCGCCTGGAGCACATCGCCCCGCCGCTCGCTGCCCGATTGTCCAATGAAGTAGTACATTTCAGCCACGCCGTGAAACTGCTCCAGCGAAATGAGATTGATTTGCGCCGTTTCATTGAAGCCGGGCATGAAACCCAGCGGAATGTGGAACCCCTTGGTGCCAAAGTCGGTCCCCAGGGCGGTGTAGAACACGTTGAGCGTCAGTTCGGCATCGTCGGCGCTGTCTGCAATCTGCATGCTGAAGCGCCGCTGCAGTTCCACCGCCAGGCGCTGGTCGGCGTAATCCCTGAGATCGGATTCAGCCAGAAAATGGCTGGTCAGAAAAACGCTTTTTCCCGCATGGGGCAAAAAATCGGCTTCGGGAAGATGGCGGGCCAGATCGTCAATGCTGTGACTGACCAGCATCTGGGCCGTGGCGCCGGTCAGGGAGTCCTGAATCTGGCGGCTGCCGCAGGCGCTCAGCAGCAGGGCCAGCAGACAGGCGACAAGCAGGAGTTTGATTGTTTTCAGCATGTTGGGGCTACCGTGGTCGAAATTTGAGTCGATGCGATTGGGGGTGGAGGGGATGGAGGACGTGGAAAAGAATAGCAGGACTTGCTTGCGGACATGGGATAGACCATCGACAATTCCGCAATCATTTTGTTCTGGAAATGGCCAGCCGCATGAGCATTGCACGCAACAGTTTCAGCCTTGGAAATGAAGTCAGGCGCACGGCGCTGCTGGCGGGGCCGCTGATTGTCGGGCAGGTCACCAGCTACGGCACCAGCGTGGTCGACACCGTCATGGCGGGCCGTCTGGGGTCGCTGGAGCTGGGCGCCGTGGCGGTTGGCTCGTCCATTTTTGGAGCCGGCCTGATGTTTACCGCCGGCACCATGATGGCCGTGTCGGCAACCGTGTCCCAGCTGGTCGGTGCCGGGCACAAACACAGGGTGGGTGAGCAGACCCGCCAGTCGCTGTGGCTGGCGGCCATGATTTCCGCCCTGCTGTGGTTTCTCATCCGTCAGGGAGATCTGGTGATGGGCATGATCGGGGTCTCGCCCAAAGTGGCGGCGGTGGCCACCGGTTATCTGCGCGCAATCAGCTGGGGCATTCCGGCATTGACAGGGTTGTTTGTGCTGCGGTTTTTTTCCGAGGGCATTGGATACACGCGGCCGACCATGTATATCGGCCTGTTTGGAATTGCCCTCAACATTCCGCTCAATTACGTCTTCATGTTCGGCAAGCTCGGTCTGCCGCAGCTGGGTGCGGTGGGCTGTGGTTGGGCCACGGCCATTGTGTTCTGGCTGCAGCTGCTGGCCCTGACAGGCTGGATAGGCTGGCGCGGGCACTACCGGCCGTTTGCCCTGTTTGGGCGTTTCAGCGCGCCCAACTGGCGTGCAATTCGGGACCTGGCCCGGCTGGGTGTGCCCATAGGGGTGACCATTTTTTTGGAAGGCAGCCTGTTTGTTGGCAGCGCGCTGCTGATAGGCACCCTGGGTTCCGTGCCGGTGGCCGCCCACCAGGTGGCCGTCAATTTTGCCGGGCTCATGTTCATGGTGCCGCTGGGAATTTCAGGGGCAATCACCGTGCGCGTGGGCCACGCTGCCGGTCGGGGCGATGGTCCGGGCGTGTTTTGTGCCGGCATCACGGGCATTGGCCTGGCGCTGTCTTTCGGAGTGTTTTCACTGACCGCCATGCTGCTGTTTCCAAAGCTGATCGTCGGCTTTTACACCAGCGACCCCGAAGTGTCCCGTCTGGCGGTCAGGCTGCTGTTCCTGGCGGCCGTTTTTCAGCTGGCCGACTGTATCCAGGTGTCGTCTGCAGGCGCGCTGCGCGGGCTCAAGGATACCCGCATGCCCATGCTTTACTGTCTGCTGGCCTATTGGGCGGTGGGCATGTCGCTGGGCTGGTGGCTGACTTTTGTGCGCGGCTGGGGGCCGGCCGGCATGTGGTGCGGAATTATTGCCGGGCTCAGCGTTGCAGCGTTGCTTTTGAGCAGCCGCTTTTTGCGCACGGCCGGTGGTTTTCGTCAGCTTTCACGGGCTTCGGCAACGGGGTGACCTATGGCCTATTTTCAACCCGCCGAGAAGGCCGGTAGAATGGCGGGTTTGTGAGGACGGAAGGGAGAACGAAATGAGCGCCAACAAGAGACCGAATATTCTGATCCGGATATGGCTGGGGTTCTGGCGCGGCCTGACGGCGTTTCGCATGGCCGTCTTCAACGTCATATTCCTGATTGTGGTGGTCTGGCTGCTCAGCGTCATGTTGTCATCGTCCGATGATGTCGTCATCAGGGACAAGACAACGCTGGTCGTGGCGCCGCAGGGCGTGATTGTCGAGGAGTTTACGGGGTCACCGGCCGAGCGGGCCTTCAGGCAGGCTTTTGGTAAAACACAGGAAGAGACCCGGCTGCGGGATGTGCTGACCGCTCTGAATTCCGCAGCGGATGATGAGCGCATCGTTCAGGTGTTGATCAAGACAGATGGTTTGCTGGGCCTGGCGCCGGGCATGCAAACCGAGCTGGCGTCTGCATTCGAGGCGTTCCGCAAGTCGGGCAAAACAGTTATTGCCTATGGCGGCAACATGCTGCAGGCCCAGTACATGCTGGCCTCCATGGCCGATGAAATCTGGCTTGAGCGCAGCGGCATGCTGCTGCTGGAAGGCTATGGAAGTTTCAGACAGTATTTTGCCGAGGGGCTGGACAAGCTCAAGGTCGACGTCAATCTGTTTCGCGTTGGTCACTACAAGTCGGCCATGGAACCGTTCATTCGCGACGACATGTCCGACGAAGACCGTGAGGCAACCCGGACCTGGCTGGGCGATCTGTGGCAGGCCTGGCTGGACCAGGTGGCCATGCATCGCGGCATGCCGGTGGAAGTGCTGGCCGGGCTGACCGAAAGCTATTCGTCGGCTATTGAAGCGGCTGACGGTGATTTTGGCGCCATGGCGCTTGAGCATGGCCTGGTCGACAAGCTGGTTACGCGCCAGCAGCTGCGCACCGAGCTGGCGCGGCGCGGCGCACCGGCCCAGAAAAAGCATTTCCGCCAGATCGGCTTTGAATCATACGCGCGCCTTCAGCGCCACTGGAAACCCGGAACCGACCGCGTGGGCGTTATTGTCGCCAGCGGCGCGATTACCGAAGGCGATCAGCCATCGGGTTACATAGGCTCGGAATCCATGGAGCGCCTGATTCAGCAGGCGGTGCGCGACGAGCGCGTCAAGGCGGTGGTGCTGCGCATTGATTCGGGCGGCGGCAGCGCATTTGCGTCCGAGCTGATCCGCAATGAGCTGGCCACGCTCAGGGATGCCGGCAAACCGCTGGTGGTCAGCATGGGCAACGTGGCGGCGTCCGGCGGCTACTGGATTGCCATGGGCGCCGATGAAGTGTGGGCCTATCCGACCACGCTCACCGGCTCAATCGGAATCTTTGGCTTTGTGCCCACTTTTCAGGACACCCTGTCGGCAATCGGTGTTCACGCCGACGGTGTTGGGACAACGCCGCTGTCGGGCAACCTGCGGCTGGACCGCAAGCTGGGCCCGGAAGCAGCCGATTTGCTGCAAAGCACCATTGAGCACGGCTATGATGAGTTCATCTCTTTGGTGGCCGAGCACCGCGAAATGTCCTGGAATGAAGTTGATCAAGTGGCCCAGGGCAGGGTTTGGAGCGGTGCCCAGGCCCGTCGCCACGGACTGGTCGATCAGCTGGGAACGCTTGGCGATGCCATTGATTCGGCCGCACGGGCTGCCGGTCTGGGTGATGACTACGAGATTGGCTACATCGAGCGTGAACTCGGCGCCATTGAAAGGTTTTTTGTTGATGCGGCCGTCGCGTCCATCAAGCTGGCGGGTGTTGACTTGCCCGCCGGTATTTCAGCCTGGCTGCCCGGCGATGCTGGCCGCAAGCTGCAGGCCAGCCTGCGGTTTGTTTTTGATGCGGCCGAAACGGGCCAGCCGGCCGTTATGGCGCACTGCCTTTGCGAGGCCCCTTTGTGACTGATTCAATTGCGGTCTGTTTAAGGCAGGGTTTGCACTGATGCTGGAACTTGTCACCGATTTTCTCTGGACCTGGGTGCTGATCACCGTGCTGATCGCCATCGGTATGATCTTTACCGTCGGGTCACGCTTTGTCCAGATACGCTATTTTGCGGAAATGTTCCGCGTGCTTGGCCAGGCCTTTCGGCATCAGCCGGGGCGGGTTTCCTCGTTTCAGGCGCTGACCCTGAGCGTGGCCGGGCGGGTCGGTGCGGGCAACGTGGCCGGCGTGGCTGTTGCCATCGCGCTGGGCGGGCCCGGTGCGATTTTCTGGATGTGGGTGGTTGGTCTTGTTGGCATGGCCACCAGCTTTTTTGAATGCTCGCTGGGGCAGGCGTTCAAG
>DATGTG010000145.1:0-11033 GCA_035301965.1 Wenzhouxiangella sp.
CATAGAAGAAACCGCCCTGATGCTGGATATTTCGCCGGCCACCGTCAAGCGAGACTGGGAGCATGCGCGCGCCTGGCTGTATCGTGAAATGCATACCAGCCCGGCGGGCCTGTCATGAAAGGCAACGACTGGTCACGCGTCAGGCAGCTTTTCAGCCAGGCCCGTGAAATTGATGATCCCGCCCGACGCATGGCCTGGCTCAAGGAGCAGTGCGGGGATGATGCCAAACTGATTGGCGAGGTGGAGTCGCTGCTTGCAGCCGATGCCGGCAGCGGAGAGTTTCTTTCCGCCGCGCCGCATGCAGAAACCATGGCTGTCCTTGACAGGGAACACAAAATAAAAATGCATCACCGCAAGATTGGTGCCTGGCGGATTCTGGAGCTGGTTCACCAGGGTGGCATGGGCGAAATCTACCTGGCCGAACGCATTATGGGTGGTTTCCAGCAGCGCGCGGCGCTCAAGCTGCTGCGGCTGGGACTGGCCACGCCGGAGCTTGTACAGCGCTTTGAACAGGAAAGACAGATTCTGGCCGGCCTGGAGCATTCGGCCATTGCCCGCCTGCTGGACGGCGGGCGACTGGATGACGGGCTGCCGTTTCTGGCCATGGAATATGTTGATGGTGAACATATTGACGCCTGGTGCGACCGCAACAGGCTTGATGTTTACCAGCGCGTGGCGCTGCTGCGCCGGGTTTGCGACGCGGTTCAGCATGCCCATCAGCACCTGATCATTCACCGGGACTTGAAGCCGGCCAATATTCTGGTCACGGCCGGCGGCGAGCTCAAGGTCATAGACTTCGGCATTGCCAAGCTTCTGGAGCAGGGCGACGGCGATGGCCAGGTAACCGGCACAACCACTTTGCTGACACGCGACTACGCCAGCCCGGAGCAGGTGCGCGGCGAGCTGGTCAGCACCCAGACGGATGTGTATGCACTGGGCATTCTGGCCTATTGGCTGCTGGCGGGCCTTGCGCCCTATCGCATTGATTCCGGCAGCTTGCAGGATCTTTTTGAGAAGGTTTGTGAGATTGATCCGCTGTCGCCTGGCAAGGCTTTCTCAAGGCTGGCCGAGTCTGAACCCGAGCGCGTGCGGCGTATTGCAGATTTGCGCTCCATGCGCACCCGCCGCCTGCAGAAAACCCTGAATGGCGATCTGGGCATCATTGTCATGAAGGCGCTGCGCAAGGACCCTGCGCGTCGCTACGACTCGCCGGCGGCGCTGGCAGCCGACCTGGAGCGCTGGCAAAAGGGGCTGCCCGTAGAAGCCCGACCCGACAGCATGCTTTACCGGATCGGAAGATTTGCGCGCAGACACCGCGTTGCAGCGGCTGCGTTCGCAATGGTTGTGCTGGCGCTGATTGGCGGTTTGGGCGCCACCCTGTGGCAGGCCGGGCGGGCAACGACCGCTCAAAAAGTGGCCGAAAGCCGCTTTGAGGACGTTCATCAGCTGGCCAATGCGCTGGTCTTTGACCTGCACGACGCCATTGTCGACCTGCCCGGTTCAACCCGGGCCCGGCGCCTGCTGGTCGAAAAGGCGCTGATTTATCTGGAAGAGCTGCGCGGCCATGCCGGCTCCGATCACGATTTGCTGGACGATCTGGCCACTGCCTACACAAGGATTGGCGACGTGCAGGGCCATCCTGAAAAAGCCAGCCTGGGCGATTTGTCCGGCGCCCGCGACGGTTATTTGAAAGCCGTGGCCATACGCCGCGAGCTCTTGAATGAAAACCCCGCATCGGTCCGGGCAAAGCGCGCGTTGGCCAATGCGCTTGATCATGTTGGCATGGCTTATTTCTGGCAGGACAAGATTGAGGATTCGCTGCGCTGCTATGAAGAGGCGCTGGTGCTGAGGCACGATGTGCTCGAACAGGAAAGAGCGGGGGACAGCGATCAGCGCGGTCTGGCGGCCACGCTCGAGGGCATGGCCCGGGTGCTGTCGTGGGAAAGCCGAGTCGAAACGGCTTTGCAGCACTTTGACCGGGCGGTTGATATCCGCGAGCAACAGCACGCGGACAGGCCCGACAGTGTTGGCCATGCGCTGGAGCTGGCCACTGCCCTCAACCTGCGCGGCTTTACCAGAGTCAAGCAGGACATGACCGCAGGCGTTGATGATCACCGGCGCGCTGTGGAAATTTCTGCGCGGGCGCTTGACGCGGCCCGCGACAATCCGCAGCTGCAGCTGGTTCTGGTCAGGTCGCGCACCCGTCTGGCGCAAGCCCTGCGCCGCTTTGAGCGCTGGCAGGAATCCATTGGTGAGCACGAGCGCGCGCTGGCGGTGGCCAGCAAGATGGTGGCCGATGATGCCCATGACGTGAGTGCCCGCGAAATGCTTGCCTGGACCGGGCAGGCCTTTTCTGAAACCTGCGATGTGGCAGGCCGGCTGGATTGTGCCGAAGAGCACGCCCACGCAGCGCTTGAGCAGCACAAGCAGCTGGCGCTGGCCAACCCCGACGATGCGTCTTTGCAGCAGAGCCTGGCGATTGGTCATCAAACCCTGGGGCGGGTGCTGTCCAAGCGCGGTCATTTTGACCAGGCACGGACGGTTTACGCCGATGCGCTGGCGCTACAGGACGAGCGCCTGAAGGCAAGCCCGGATGCCCTGTCCATATACGAGGCCACGGCCGGCATGCATCTTGACCTGGGCGAGAACGAATATGACCGCGCCCGGCTGGGCGGGCTGCCTGCAAGTGAACGCGTTGCGGCACTCGAACGCGCGCTTGAGCACTACGAGCAGTATTTTGATCTTTACCGCCACATCGAACGCAATGCCTCGCTGTCGGCCTACACCCTGCGCATGCAGGCGATGGTTGCCGAGCGCGTTGAAGAGGTGCGCACGCTTGTTGAAACGCCTTGATCCGCTGGCAGGCCGGCCGCGCCGGAAAAACTTGCCTGAAATCGCTTGTTGGGCTATAATTTCGCGCTTGATCGCGATGGGCGATTAGCTCAGTTGGTTAGAGCGCTGTCTTGACATGGCAGAGGTCGCTGGTTCGAATCCAGCATCGCCCACCACGGATATATCCGGTCTTTCCCGAGGCAAGCTCAAAACAATTGCGCCAGCCGGCTGGCAGACTGACCGGCATGCCGCCGGGCGAGCTGTTGGTTCCCGGCATGCATTGAGCACATTCCGGGCCTGCCACAGGCTAGAATTGTAACCATGGTTGAAATAACACTTCCAGACGGGAGCCGGAAAGAGTTTCCCGGTTCCGTAACAGTGCATGAGGTCGCGGCGGCCATTGGGCCGGGGCTGGCGAAGGCCGCCCTTGCCGGCGAGATCGACGGCCGGCTGGTGGATACCAGCCATTGCATTGAGGAAGACGCCGAGCTGCGCATCATTACCGCGCGCGACGAGGAGGGGCTGGAGGTCATCCGCCACTCCACGGCCCATCTGCTTGCCCAGGCAGTCAAGCGGTTGTTTCCCGAAACCGAGGTCACCATTGGCCCGGTCATAGAAAACGGCTTCTATTACGATTTTGCCCGCGAAGAGACCTTCAGGCCTGAAGATCTCGAGAAGATCGAACAGGAAATGTCCCGCATCGTTGCCGAGGACATCGCCGTGGAGCGATCAATCATGGCGCGCGACGAGGCCATCCGCTTTTTTCGCGACATGGGCGAGGAATACAAGGCCAAAATCATTGAAGACATTCCGGCCGATGAAACCCTGTCGCTCTACCGTCAGGGTGATTTCATCGACCTGTGCCGCGGCCCGCACGTGCCCTCAACCGGCAAGCTCGGCGCATTCAAGCTGACCAAGCTGGCCGGCGCCTACTGGCGCGGCGATTCCAGCAACGAAATGCTGCAGCGCATTTACGGTACGGCCTGGCCCGACAAAAAGCAGCTTAGGGCCCACCTGAAGCGCCTTGAAGAGGCCGAAAAGCGCGACCACCGCAAGCTGGGCGCCAGGCTGGACCTGTTTCACATGCAGCCCGAGGCGCCGGGCATGGTGTTCTGGCATCCCCGCGGCTGGCAGATCTACCTGACAATTCAGGACTATATTCGCGAGCGCCTGAAAAAGGCGGGCTACAGCGAGGTGCATTCGCCGTCGGTCATCGATCGCAGCCTGTGGGAACGGTCGGGTCACTGGGAAAATTTCGGCGATGACATGTTCATCACCTCGTCTGAAAACCGTGTTTATGCGGTCAAGCCCATGAATTGCCCCGGTCACGTGCAGATATTCAACCAGGGCCTGAAAAGCTATCGTGACCTGCCGCTGCGCATGGCCGAGTTTGGTTCGTGCCACCGCAACGAGCCGTCGGGTGCCCTGCACGGGCTGATGCGCGTGCGCGCCTTTGTTCAGGATGATGCCCATATTTTCTGCACGCCGGAACAGATTCGCGCAGAGGTGCTGGCCTTCAACCGGCTGGTGTTCGACGTCTATCGCGACTTTGGATTCGAGCAGGTGGGCGTGCGTCTTTCAACCCGGCCGGAGCAGCGTGTGGGATCGGAAGAGGTTTGGGACCGGGCCGAGCAGGCGTTGGCTGAAGCGCTGGAAGCCTCCGGCACCGATTACCAGCTGCAGCCGGGCGAGGGCGCATTTTACGGCCCCAAGATCGAGTTTTCGCTGACCGACAGCCTGGGCCGCGTGTGGCAGTGTGGCACCATACAGGTGGACTTTTCCATGCCCGACCGGCTGGGTGCCGAGTATGTCGACGAGCACGGGGAACGCCAGGTGCCGGTCATGCTGCACCGCGCCATTCTGGGCTCTATCGAGCGCTTTATCGGTGTTCTCATCGAGCATTACGCCGGCAACCTGCCGCTGTGGCTGGCGCCTGTGCAGGCGGTGGTCATGAACATTACCGACGCCCAGTCCGATTATGCCAATGAAGTGCTGCAGGCGCTGCGTGAGCACGGCTTGCGCGCCGAATCGGATTTGCGCAACGAAAAGATCGGTTATAAAATTCGCGAACGGACGCTGGAAAAAATTCCATATCTTCTGGTGGTGGGTGACCGCGAGGTCGAAAACCGCCAGGTGGCCGTCCGTTTGCTTGACGGCAGTGATCTTGGCGTGATGTCAATAGACGCGCTGATTGATCATCTGTCCGTCCAGGCAGCGCACAGGGGCCCGGCCAAGCCGGCCTGAGCTGCCGCTTTTGACAGTCAACTTATTCAGGAGAAGTACACATCGCAAGCAATAAACATACCCGGCGCAATGAGGAAATCACGACTCGAGAAGTTCGGGTTGTGGGCTCTGACGGCGACCAGATCGGCGTCATGGGGATAGAGGCAGCGCTGGCACGGGCCGCGGAAGAAGGCATGGACCTGGTGGAAATCGCCCCCCAGGCCAAGCCGCCAGTGTGTCGAATCATGGACTGGGGGAAGTATCGCTTTGAGCAGTCCAAGAAGGCACAGGCCGCGCGCAAGAGGCAAAAACAGATTCAGGTCAAGGAAGTGAAGTTCCGCCCTGGCACCGATGATCATGACTATGAGGTCAAGATGCGCAATCTGCGTCGTTTCATCGAAGAGGGCAACAAGGTCAAGGTGACGCTTCGCTTTCGCGGCCGTGAAATGGCCCATCAGGATCTGGGCCGCGATCTGCTCAAGCGGGTCGAAGACGACATGAATGAGGAAATTGTCGTTGAACAGCGTCCGCGCATGGAAGGCCGGCAGATGGTCATGATGCTGTCGCCAAGAAAGGCTTCCTGAAGCGGATGAAGGCAAGACCGGCGGGCGCAGGCCGGCCGGAAAATATTAGCTGGAATGCAGCCCCCAAGTGTTTCAGATGGTTCTGAAACCGCTGCACGAAGGTAAAACAACAGGAGCATAAAATGCCCAAACTGAAAACCAACCGGGGTGCCGCAAAGCGCTTTCGGGCAACCGGAAGCGGGCGCATCAAGCGCAAGCGCGCCAATCACAGCCATATCCTCACCAAAAAAAGCACCAAGCGCAAGCGCCGCCTGCGTTCGACCACCCTGGTCAGCAAGGCGGATGAAAAAAGCGTGCGTCAGCTGCTGCCAAACCTTTAACGGAGAGCGATCATGGCAAGAGTAAAACGTTCAGTATCCGCCCGTCGTCGCCACCGCAAGGTGCTGGGCCGGGCCAAGGGTTATTACGGCGCACGCCGCAAGACATTTCGCATAGCCAAGCAGGCTGTCATCAAGGCAGGCCAGTACAGCTATCGTGACCGCCGCCAGCGCAAGCGCGATTTCCGCAGTCTGTGGATTCAGCGCATCAATGCCGCTGCCCGCGAGCACGGTCTGTCCTACAGCCGCTTTATCAACGGGCTCAAGCGCGCCGAGATCGGCATTGACCGCAAGGTGCTTGCCGACCTGGCCGTTCATGACAAGGTGGCCTTCCAGGCATTGGCCGAAAAAGCTCAGTCCAGCCTGGGCTGAGCATGGAAGCCGTCACATCGCAAGGCCTGCTCGAGGACGCTCTCGAGCAGGTGGCTTCCGCCGCCGACGAGCGCGCCCTGGACGAAGTCAGGGTGCGCCTTCTTGGCAAGAAGGGCGAGCTGACCACCCGGCTCAAATCAGTAGGCAAACTCCCGCCGGAGCAGCGCCGCGAAGCCGGTCAGAGCATTAACCGCGCCAAACAGGCGCTTGAAAAGGCCATTTCCGAACGTGCCTCCGAGCTCGCGCGACAGCGGCTGGACCAGACGCTGGCCGCGGAGTCCGTTGACGTCACCTTGCCCGGCAGAAAGAACCTGGTCGGCGGCATCCATCCTGTCAGCCGTGCCATGGAAAGGCTGCTGGAGATATTCAGAAGGCTGGGCTTTGATGTGGCCACGGGGCCGGAAGTCGAGGATGACTACCACAATTTCGAGGCGCTGAACTTTCCCGACAACCACCCGGCGCGGGCCATGCACGACACCTTCTACCTGCCCGATGGCCGGCTGCTCCGAACCCATACCTCGCCGGTGCAGATACGGGTGATGAAAGAGCAGGGCGCACCGGTTCGAATTGTGGCGCCCGGACGTGTTTTCAGGTCCGATTCCGACCAGACTCATACGCCGCAGTTTCACCAAGTGGAAGGCCTGCTGGTCGACCGCAATGTGACTTTTGCCGATCTCAAGGGGATGCTGGCGGATTTTGTCAACGCATTCTTCGAGGACGACCTCGAGATGCGCCTGCGGCCGTCCTATTTTCCGTTTACCGAACCATCGGCCGAAGTTGATATTCGCTGGCGCAATGCCGATGGCAGCACCGGAGACTGGCTGGAGGTTCTGGGCTGCGGCATGGTGCATCCCAACGTGCTCGAAAACTGCGGAATCGACTCCGAGGAATACACCGGCTATGCATTCGGGCTGGGCGTGGAACGCTTTGCCATGCTGCGCTACCAGGTCGACGATCTGCGCCTGTTTTTTGACAATGACCTGCGCTTCTTGCGCCAGTTCCGCTAAAGGATTTTCATGAAAATCAGTCATCAGTGGCTCGACGAATGGGTCGGGACCGGCCTTGCTGTTGAACAGCTGGCTGAACGCCTGACCATGGCGGGACTCGAGGTTGACGGTCTGGAAGCTGTCGCGCCACCGCTCGACAATGTGGTGGTGGCCCGCATTGCCGCCGTTGAGCCCCATCCCGATGCCGACCGCCTGAGCGTGTGCCGGGTGCTGGCCGGTGACAGCGAATACTCCATTGTTTGCGGTGCCGACAATGCGCGCGCCGGGCTGAAGACCGCCCTGGCCAGGGTGGGTGCAACACTGCCTGGCGGCCTGACCATCAAGCCCGCCAAACTGCGCGGCGTGGCCTCCGAAGGCATGCTGTGCTCGGCAGACGAGCTGGGTTTGGGCGACGGCGGCGAGGGCATCATGGAGCTGCCCGACGATGCGCCCGACGGCCAGCCCCTGACTGAATATCTTCAGCTTGACGACACAATTCTTGAAATTGATCTGACGCCCAACCGCGGCGACTGCCTGTCGGTGCGCGGACTGGCGGCCGAGCTTGCGGCGCTGACGGAAAAACCGGTCAACGCCGTTGAAATTGAACCCGTGCCGGCTGCAACTGACCGCCGGGTCGAAATCGAGCTGGCCAGCCCGGAGAACGGCCCGCGCTATATCGGGCGCGTTATTGAGGGCGTGAACGTGGCGGCACAAACGCCATTGTGGATGCGCGAGCGCCTGCGGCGCTCCGGAATCCGCAGCCTGGGCATCATTGTCGATGTGACCAACTATGTGCTGCTTGAGCTGGGCCAGCCCATGCACGCATTTGATTTGGACAACATCGGCCAGAAAATCATTGTGCGCCTGGCTCGACAGGATGAGCCGCTGACCCTGCTGGACGGCCAGTCGATCAAGGCCGATGATGACATGCTGATGATTGCCGATGAACAGCGGCCGCTGGCGCTGGCGGGCATCATGGGCGGCCAGGATTCGGCGGTGGGCGATGACACCCGCAACATTCTCCTGGAGGCCGCCTGGTTCAACCCCGACGTGGTTGGCGGCAAGGCGCGCCGCCTGGGGCTGGCAACGGAATCGTCGCATCGCTTCGAGCGCGGCGTCGACCCGCAATTGCCGCGCCTGGCCATGGAGCGTGCCACCCGCCTGATACTGGAACTGGCCGGCGGTCGTCCGGGCCCGGTTGCCGAGGCCTGCAACGAGGCCTTCCTGCCCGTGCCCAAAGCCGTGACAATGCGCTTGTCGCGCCTCAACCAGCTGCTTGGCACCGCGCTGTCCGCTGCCGTTGTCAACGATGTTTTTGAGCGTTTGGGCATGCAGGTCAGCCAGCATGAAGATGTCTTTGAAGTCACGCCGCCCAGCACGCGCAGCGATATTGCCATTGAAGCCGACCTGATTGAGGAAGTGGCCAGAATCCATGGCTACAACAGGCTGCCTGCGCGTCATCCGGGTGGTGAAATCATTGTTCAGCCGCCGGCTGAAACACGGCTGCAGGAAGAACATCTGCGCGAACAGCTGGCCGCGCGCGGCTTTCACGAAGTCATTACCTGGAGTTTTGTAAGCCGCAAGCTGCTGTCGGCATTTGCCATGGATGACCGCGTCCAGCCACTGGCCAACCCCATGAGCGCCGAAATGGCCGTGCTCAGAACCAGCCTGGTGCCGGGCATGGTCGAGGTTGCCGCGCGCAATTTGCGCCGTCAGATTGATTCGTTCAGGTTGTTCGAAACAGGCCATTGTTTTGCCAGCGCGAAAAACGGTTTTGAAGAGAGTCTGCGCTTCGGTATCTTGATGACCGGCCGGTCTCAGGCCGAACATTTCAGCGCCTCCGGGCAGCCGCTCGACTTTTTTGACCTGAAAGGTGAAGTCGAGAACCTGATTGAATTCAACGCCATTGAAGGAGACATCAGCTTCAAAAAGACGGATGAGCCGTGGCTGCATCCTGGCCAGGCCGCCGAGCTGCAGGTGGACGGCCGGGCGGCAGGCTGGCTGGGCCAGCTGCATCCTGCGCTGACCGAAGCGCTGGATCTGGATCAGGCCGTTTTTGTGGCCGAGCTGTCTCTGGAAGCTGTTTCTGCGCGCCGGCTGCCGCAGCATCACGACAGCGGTCGCTATCCCGGCGTGCGCCGCGATATTGCGCTGGTGGTGGCCGATCATCATTCCGCTGCCAGCCTGACGGAGTCCATCCGGGAAACAGCTGGAACTTTGCTCGAAGATTGCGTTATATTTGACCAGTATCGGGGAAAGGGAATCGACACAGGCTTCAGAAGTCTGGCTATAGGGTTGATTTTGCGTGACGTTTCGCGCACCCTAAGGGACGATGAGGTCGATGTCCTGGTTGAATGCGTGTTGGACAGCCTGAAGAGCCGCTTTGGTGCAAAATTGAGAGGATGATAAGGGGATGTCACTGACAAAAGCAGACCTTGCCTCGGCCTTGTTTGACGAGGTTGGGCTCAACAAACGCGAAGCCAAGGAGTTTGTGGACGCATGGTTTGAAACCATCGGCAGCACGCTCGAAAATGGCGTGCCGGTCAAGATTTCCGGTTTTGGCAATTTCCAGCTGCGTGACAAAAGAGAACGCCCCGGCCGCAACCCCAAAACCGGCGAGGAAATACCCATTTCCGCCCGCCGCGTGGTCACTTTTCGACCTGGGCAGAAATTGAGAACAAGAGTGGAGGCCTATGCTGGACCCGAGGAGTAACCAGGAGCTGCCCGCAATTCCGGCCAAACGTTATTTCACCATTGGTGAAGTCAGCGAGTTGTGTGCGGTCAAGCCTCACGTCCTGCGCTATTGGGAACAGGAGTTTCCCCAGCTCAAGCCGGTCAAGCGGCGCGGCAACCGACGCTATTACCAGCGCCACGACGTGCTTATGGTCAGGCAGATTCGCAGCCTGCTGCATGAGCAGGGCTTTACCATTCAGGGCGCTCGCCAGCGCCTGGAAGGCAACAAGGCACAAAATGACGCCTCGCGCAGTCAGCAGCTGGTCAGACAGATCAGAATCGAACTGGAAGAGGTTCTGGACGCCTTGCGACACTGAGCCGGGCGCTGCCAAAGCGATTGGCAGCAGAACCGCTTTGGTCTCGCATCCTGCATGAAAAACGGTTAGAATGCCGCATTCCAAACCCCGCAAAACTTCGGTCGGAGCGTAGCGCAGCCTGGTAGCGCACCACAATGGGGTTGTGGGGGTCGCGAGTTCGAATCTCGCCGCTCCGACCAATTAAATCAATGACTTGAAAGCTCGGCTCAGGCCGGGCTTTTTTGTTTAGTAGCCATAAAGTAGCCATTTCGACATTCGTTGCTGATGGGGCAAAAGCCTACGGCGGTGAGCAGGGCCATCAGGGCAGTCTGCGCAGCTTTCATGGTGAAGGTTCAATGCCGCCGATGCAGGTGTATTTGAGCACGGTGTAGTCATCCAGTCCGTATTTGGATCCTTCCGAGCCCATGCCCGACTGCTTGATGCCGCCAAATGGCGCAACGGTGGTGGAGATCAGGCCGGTGTTGAGGCCGACGATGCCGTATTCCAGCGCTTCGCTGACGCGCCAGCTGCGCTCAAGGTCGCGGGTGTACAGGTACGAGGCCAGCCCGCTTTCGGTGTCGTTGGCCATGGCAATGGCTTCGTCTTCATGTTCAAAAGGAAACAGGGCGGCCACGGGGCCAAAGGTTTCCTCACGCGCGATCAGCATGCCGGGCGAGGCATTGGCAATGA
>DATGTG010000146.1:0-10214 GCA_035301965.1 Wenzhouxiangella sp.
ACCCGCCTGGGCCGGCCGGCTGGCCGTAACCGTCTGCACGGCCACGGCCCGGCCGCCGTGCAGAACAAACCAACCGGCTGCCAGCGCTACAAGAACGACTGTCGCAACGCCCGCTGCCAGCCACGGCACCCAGCGCGCACGCCTCCCGTGATCATCACGGTCACGGTCATCGATTTTCAGAGTTCCAAGCAAATCCCTGTCGGACATGGCCCGCTGTTCTCCTTGATTCCGGGGACATATGATAGATGGCCTTTCAGTGCGCCCAAAGTGTCAAAAGTCACTATTTGAGCCTGTCTGTGAGAATGTTGCGACTGCCGGGCTTGACTGTGCAGCCTGGTTGAACGATCTTTGAGCTTGCTCTGCGAACTAAAATCGAACAACAAGGAATAATCATGAGCATCATCAGCGAATTCAAGGAATTTGCCGTCAAGGGCAACATGATAGATATGGCGGTGGGTATCGTCATCGGGGCCGCTTTCGGCACCGTGGTCAGTTCCCTGGTTGACGACATCATCATGCCGCCCATAGGCATGCTGCTAAGCGGCGTCGACTTTTCCAACCTGGAATGGGTCCTCAAGGCCGCCAATGCCGATGGTGAAGGCAGCGTGGCCATCAGCTACGGCGCCTTCATCAACAACATCATCAGCTTTCTGGTGGTGGCGGTGGCCATTTTTCTGGTTATCAAGGTGGTCAACCGCCTCAAGCGCCAAGCCGAGGAAGAGCCCAAGGCGCCTGCCGCACCACCCGAAGAGGTTGTACTGCTGACCGAGATCCGCGACGAGCTGAAAAAGCGCGGCTGACCGGCTGAAAATCCGTCTGCCCGACTACCGGGCAGACGGATTGCGGCGGTAGTGCTTTATTGCGTCGGCCAGCTGGCCGGCGATTTCATCGCGCAAAAACGCCGGCGCCAGCACTTCGACATCGGCGCCGTAGCGCAGTATCTCCATCACCAGCTCGCGGCTCCTGCCAAAGGGCACCGACAGCTCGAAACAGCCGTCGGGCAACCACTGTCCGCGCTGCTCCGGGTGCCAGATTTCATCGGCCGCCCAGCGCGCCGCCTCGGCGCCAAAGCGCAACGTCGCCTCATGCTCGGCCGGGCCGGAAAAAATTCCATAGGCCTGGTCAAAATGCTTTCTGATAGCCGATGCCTCGACCTCACGCGCAGCTTCGTCGAGCTGCTCCAGCTTCAAAATTCGCTCCAGCGCAAAGCTGCGCAAGCCTTCCGAACGGTGGCACCAGGCGTTGAGATACCAGCGGTCGCGATAGCTGGTCAGGCGCTGGGGCGAAACAATCCGTTCGCTGACATCATCGCGGCGCCGGCCGTGGTAGGTAATGAACAGACGACGGCGCCCGAACAGGGCCGTCATGACATCTTCAAACAGTTCGGCCGGCACCGGCCGCCCGGCGTCACGGCGAATATGAATACGCTCGGGCTGGGCGGCCAGGTCAAGACCGCGCGCATCAAGCAGCTGATTGATGCGCCCCTGCACCGACTCCAGCTCATCCTCAAGCAGGCCGGGCTGCACATTGCCAAGCACGTGGCGCGCAATCAGCAGCGCCTGCAGCTCCTCCGGGCTGATCCACAGGCCGGGCAGCTCGAAGCTGCCGGCCAGCGCCCTGTCGTAGTAAAACCCGCGTCCGTCGGCAGCCTGCTCCAGAGGCGCGCCAAGATGGTCGCGAAGTTCGGCAATCAGACGATAAAGCGTTGCCTGGCTGCAGTCCAGGCGCTCCATCAATGTATGGCGATCAATGGGCGTGCGCCGCTGGCGCAGGATATTGTGCAAATGATAAAGGCGCTCGCGGCGGCTGCTCACGGCTTGGACGCGGTCGAGCAATCATCACAGACGCCGTAGATCTCAAGCACCTGGCGATTGGCGTGGAAGCTGACCTGTTCGGCGGCCTGGTGCAGCTGGTCCGCCAGCCCCGCATCGTGGATCTCACGCACGGAATGACACTGGTCGCAAACCAGAAACTGCCCGTCATGCTCTTCGTCGGGATGGAAGCAGCTGACAAAGGCGCTGAGGGATTCCAGACGGTGGATGAAGTTGTTTTCGAGCAGGAAGTCCAGTGCCCGGTAGACTGTTGGCGGCGCGGCATTGGGCTGGTCGGCCTTCAGCTGGTCCAGCAGGTCATAGGCCTTGACCGGCCCGTCGGCTTCAACAATCAGTTCCAGCACCCGGCGACGGGTGGGCGTCAAACGCAGCCCGCGCCTGGTGCAATGCTGTTCAACTTCGTCAATAATACGACGCATTTCCATGCGTCCATTGTAGCAGGCTGCCAGGCCGGGCGACCGGCCGGGGCGGTCATTCTGCTGCGCGGTCGGCGATGAATTCCAGCGCCCTGGAAATTCTTTCAAGGCTGCGCCGGCGGCCAGCCAGCCACAGGGTCTTGTCGATGGCCGGCGACTGGCCGTGGCCCATCAGCGCCACGCGCAGCGGCATGCCGATTTTTCCAAACCCGATTCCCAGTGCATCAACGGTGGCCTGAACCGCCTGGCCCAGCGCGTCCGGCTGCCAGTCCGACAGGGCCTCAAGACGGGCCAGAAGGTCTTGCAGAGGCGCGGACGCGGCCGGACGCAGATGCCTTTTGGCGGCCTTTTCGTCGTAGTCCTGAAAGTCCTCGTAAAAAGCCCGGCTGGCCTCCACCACATCCACCAGGGTTTCGGCCCGCTCGGCCTGGACCCTCAGAAGGTTTTCCGGCTGCGGGCCGTTTTCGACAGCCAGCCCGGCGCGCTGCATATGCCACCTGAGCTCCGTGACGGCCTGTTCAGGATCGCCCTCCCGCATATAGTGCTGGTTGAGCCAGTTGAGCTTTTGACGATCAAAATGCGAGGCCTTGTGGTTGACATCCCCAATGTCGAACAGCTCGATGAGCTGCTGGCGCGAGAAGACTTCCTGATCGCCGTGTGACCAGCCCAGGCGCACCAGATAATTGACCAGGGCATCGGGCAAATAGCCGTACTCGCGCCATTCCATCACGCTGGCGGCGCCGTGACGCTTGGACAGGCGCGCACCGTCCTCGCCCAAAATCATGGGCACGTGAGCAAATTCGGGCGGCGCCATGCCCAGGGCGCGATAGATATTGATTTGGCGCGGCGTGTTGTTGATGTGGTCATCACCGCGGATGACCAGGCTGATGTCCATGTCGGCATCATCCACGACCACGGCAAAATTATAGGTGGGCGTACCGTCGGCGCGCATGATGACCAGATCGTCGAGCTCGGCATTGTCCACCTCGATGATGCCGCGCACGCGGTCGTCAAAAACAACGCGGCCATCAAGCGGATTGCGGAAACGAACGACAGGCTCGACGCCGTTCGGCGCCTGGTCAAGATCGCGGCAGTGGCCGTCGTAACGGGGCTTTTCGCCCGCCGCCAGCGCCGCCTCGCGCAAGCGGTCTATGCGCTCGCGCGAACAATAGCAGTGATAGGCGTGGCCGGATTCAAGCAGCTGGTCGGCCAGCTCGCGGTAGCGTTCCATGCGCCGGCTTTGATAAAACGGCCCTTCATCGGCGTCCAGCCCCAGCCACTGCATGCCTTCAAGAATGGCCTGCACCGAGCTGTCGCTTGAGCGTTCGCGGTCGGTGTCCTCAATGCGCAGGACAAACTGCCCGCCCGTTGCGCGAGCCGCCAGCCAGGCGAACAGCGCGGTTCTTGCGCCCCCCATATGCAAATCTCCGGTTGGAGAAGGCGCAAAACGGGTTCTTACGGGCGGACTGACGCTGGACATGGCAATATTGCAAACGGGGGACAAGCCTGCGATTTTAACAGACCCCACCCATATATTCCCCGGCCCATATCAGCTATAAAGGGCGGATTAACCGGAAACCCCTGCGCCTGCATGAGTCCACATTGCACAACAGACATCGCCGCTGCCGGGCCCAACCAAAATGACCGCCTCATCTGACAGCCGCGCAAAACCCGGCAGAAGCGCGCGCTGGCGACGACTTGGCGCACTGGCGGCGCTGGCTGTCTGCATTCTGCTGGTCACCACATCGGGCCACCGCAACCTGACCCAGGCGGAAAAAATCCGCCAGCGGGGCAGCCTGGTCATGCTCACCATCAATGGCGCATCCACCTGGTATATGGGCTCGGAAGGAGAGGCCGGTTTCGAGTACGAGCTGGCACGCGAATTTTCGCGCTATCTGGGGCTGCCCCTCGAGGTGGTCACAGTCCCGGACGTCAGCCAGCTGATTCCGGCGCTGGAAAAGGGACAGGGCGACTTCATTGCCGCTAACCTGACCCGCATTCCGGATCGCCAGCGCATGCTGCGCTTCGGGCCTGTCTATGGCGAGGTTGAGCCCATGGTGGTCTACCGCCGCGACGAACCCCGGCCGGAATCGGTTGAAGACCTGGACGGCGGCCGGCTGGCGCTGATGGCCGGCACCGTTTACAAAAATCTTCTGAACAGGCATGACCGGGATATTGACCCGCAGCTGCGCGCGCGGGCCAGCATCGAAGACCTGTTTGAGGCCGTCAGCAGCGGTGAAATCGACTACACCATCATCGATTCCAACATTCTGGCCCTCAACCGGCCTTATTTCCCCGCCATTCGGCCGGCATTTGCGCTTGATGACCCCCAGTCGCTCGCCTGGGCCACCTTGCGCAGCGATGACGACTCGCTGACCCAGGCCATGCGCGAGTTTTTTCACGCTGTTCGCTCAAGCGGTCTTCTTGATGATCTGCACGATCGTTACTACAGCCACATAGAAAGCTATGAACCGGTCGGCACCTTCACCTTCATGCAGCGCATTCGCGACCGGCTGCCGGAACTCAAGCCGCTGTTCGAGCAGGCGGCCACCGAATACGATCTTGACTGGCGCTTGCTGGCGGCAATCGGCTACCAGGAATCCCACTGGGATTCGCGCGCCGTCTCACGCACCGGCGTGCGCGGCATCATGATGCTCACCCGCCGCACTGCACGACAGCTGGGTGTTGAAGACCGCATTGACCCCGAGCAGAGCATCATGGGCGGCGCACGCTATCTCAAGTCCATGCTGCGGCGCATTCCCGAGCGCATTGAAGAACCCGACCGGCTGTGGCTGGCACTGGCTGCCTACAACATTGGCTACGGTCACCTGGAAGATGCCCGCGTGCTCACCGAAAGACGTGGCGGCGATCCCGACCGGTGGGCCGATGTGCGCGAATCATTGCCGCTGCTGACCCAGGAGCACTGGTACAGCCAGACCCGATTTGGCTATGCCCGCGGCTATGAGCCGATCCAGTATGTTGAAAACATCCGCACCTTCAAGGACATTCTGCTGTGGATGGAGCTCAGAAACCATCCGCTGATGGCCAGCCTTGACGACGATGGGAAAGACGCGGAACCGGAACTGACAGCAGCCGGCCGCTGAACCCGGCATCCCGGGCTGTGCACTACCGGCCTTCCAGCTCGTCCCAAAGACAGCGTCCGCTGCCAGCGCGAATTTCCTCGAGCCGCTCGTTGTGAGCCTCAAGCTCCACCGGGCCGGGCCGACGCACAACCAGGCGCGACAAGTCCAGCCCCTGCAGGCTGGCCGCGCTGCCGGCCTCATCGCCTGATGCGGCCATTTCCAGAATCAGGTCAACCTGCCCGCCGGTCATGGCCAGATACACCTCGGCCAGCAGCTGGGCGTCAAGCAGCGCGCCGTGCAGCTCGCGGCCGGAGTTGTCCACTTCGTAGCGGCGGCACAGCGCATCCAGGCTCACGCGCTGTCCGGGGTGCAGCTCACGCGCCAGAACCAGGGTGTCCAGGTGCGTGGCGTAGTCAGAAACCCTTGCCGGCCTGTCCAGCCGCGCCAGCTCGGCATCCAGGAAGCCAAGGTCAAAGGCCGCGTTGTGAATGACCAGCTCGGCGCCCTTTATGAAATCCAGAAACTCGCTGGCCAGTTCGGCAAAGCGCGGCTTTTCGGCAAGGAATTCATTGGTGATGCCATGAATTTCCAGGGCGCCGGCTTCAACCTCGCGGTCGGGGTTGATATACACATGAAAATTGTTGCCGGTCACGCGGCGCTCAATCATTTCCACTGCACCAATTTCAATGATGCGGTGGCCTTCATCGTGCTCCAGGCCGGTGGTCTCGGTGTCGAGAACGATCTGGCGCAATACCTGCTCAGTCATGGTGTCATCATCCTGCCGCCAGCTTCCGGGCGGCTGCATTTGCCAACTCATCGGCGCGTTCATTTTCAGGGTGTCCGCTGTGCCCCCTTACCCACTCCCAGCGAACCTGGTGGCGCTGTTGGGCCTCGTCAAGCCGCTTCCACAGCTCGGCATTCCTGACCGGCTTTCTGGCCGCCGTCCGCCAGCCGTTTTTCTTCCAGTTGGCCAGCCATTCAGTCATGCCTTTGCGGACGTACTGCGAATCGGTGGTCAGCACCACATCACACGAGCGTTTGAGCGCTTCAAGGGCCCGGATGGCGGCCATCAGCTCCATGCGATTGTTGGTGCTGTCGGGCTCGTTGCCCGACAGTTCACGCTCGTGGCCATTCCAGCGCAGCAGCGCGCCCCAGCCGCCCGGCCCCGGATTTCCCAGACATGCACCGTCTGTCCAGATATGCACCGTTTGCTTCATGTTCTTACTTTGGAGATTCCTGGTTCGATAAATTCACGCCGCCTTGCAGTGGCTGGCTATGGCCGGCCGGCCTGCAGCCACGCTGGCCGGTCGCCAGCGCTCCGGACTGACGCGCGCCAGCTGCGAGCGCTTGCGCGACACCAGCACCAGCAGCGGCGCAAGGCCCGGCACCATACCACGCAAATGGGTCATTATCGGGGCCTGCAGCTGCAGGCCCAAACGATAGTGCAGCCACTGAAACTGGGGCCAGGCGGGCAGCCGCAAGGCGCTCGGCCCTGTCTCGCGCCACGCCTGGCGATGCCATGGATTGGCCGAAATGGAGACAACAAATCCCCCCGGCCTGAGGACACGCACCGCCTCTTCAAGCATATCCACACAAATGGCCGGCTGCCACAAATGCCGCAACAGCAGCGCAGGAACGCTTTCGTCCTCAAGCGGCCAGTATTCGTGAGCGGCCCGAAACGGCCAGCACACGCCCGTTTCATCCAGCAGCATTCTGCTGCGCGCGGCTTCCAGACCCGGAGAGGCGCTGACCATGGGCGCCACTTCAAGTATCCAGAGGGGCGTGAAACGGCTGCAGGCGGCCGCGGCAAGATCGGTTTCAAGGTTCTGCAGACCGACGTAACCGGCCAGCCTGTCACGCGGGTTAGAATGCTTGTTCGACACGCCCAAAAGCATAACAGACCAACACCGCCATGCCGCTGTCAATCACCGCCATTCCCGCCCTTGAAACGAACTATGTATGGGCGCTGCACAATGCCCGCCACGCCGTACTGGTTGACCCCGGCGAGGCCGGCGCGCCGCTTGACTGGCTGGCCGGGCGCAGGCTTGCGCTGGCGGCCGTGCTCGTCACGCATCATCACTACGACCACACCGACGGCATCAGCGCCATTGTCGAGCGTCATCCGGCGCCCGTATACGGCCCGAATGACGAGCGCATCCCGCAGGTCGAACACCGGGTGGGCCACGGGGACCGCGTGCGGATTGACCCGCTGGACATTGATTTTGAGGTGCTTGGCGTGCCGGGCCACACAACCAGCCACATTGCCTACTATGGTCACGGGCTGGTGCTGTGCGGCGACACCCTGTTTTCCGCCGGCTGCGGGCGCATGTTTGAAGGCACTCCGGAGCAAATGCATGCTTCCCTGGACAGACTGGCCGCCCTGCCGCCCGACACAAAAGTGCTGGCCGGTCATGAATACACTGTGTCCAACTGCCGCTTTGCGCTGGCCGTGGAACCCGACAACCCCTCGCTTCAGGCCAGACTGCGCGAAGCCGAGGCGCTGCGCGCAAAAAACCAGCCCACCCTGCCCTCCACGCTGGGCGACGAGCTTGAATACAACCCCTTTCTGCGCTGTCGCCAGCCGGATGTGGCGGCCGCTGCCCGCCGCCGCGAGCCCGGCCGCGGCAACAGCCCGGCCGATGTATTTGCCGTTTTACGCCGCTGGAAAGACCACTTCTGATCGCCCGCTTCGGAAACAGGATTTGCGTATATTCCCCGCTTGAAGCTGCGGAGTTGCGGCGCTAATCTGGCGTATCTTTCCATCGCGATGAGAGGATACGGCCATCGATCTGGACCAGATTGGAAAATACTGCGGGCTTTTGGGTGATCCCACGCGCCTGCGGCTGCTGGCACTGCTCGAATCACGCGAACTGACGGTGGCCGAACTGGCCGAAACCACCTGCCTGGCCCAGCCGCGGGTGTCGACCCATCTTGGCCGGCTGCGCGAGGCCGGGCTGGTGGTCGATCGCCGCCAGGGCGTGTCGGTTTACTACCGCATTGGCAACGCCGCCGATCACCCGCGACTGCATCGTCTGTGGTCGCTGTTTCGCAAAGAGCTTGATGACGCCATCGTCAGCGCCGACGCCGGGCGCCTGAAACAGGTCATGGCCCAGCGCCAGGCAGGCAGCAGCTGGCCCGATTCCGTGGCCGGCCATATGGAGCGCCACTATTCGCCCGGCCGCACCTGGGAAGCCACCACCCACGCCATGGTGCAACTGCTGTCGCCGGGCCGGGTTCTGGACGTGGCCTCCGGCGACGGCGTTATGGCGGAGCTGATTGCCGGACGGGCCCGCTCGGTGCTGTGTATAGACCTTTCGGAAAAAGTGGTGGCTGCCGGGCGCCAGCGCGTCGAATCATTGAGCAACACCCGCTTTCAGCAGGGCGACATGCATGCCCTGCCCTGCCGCTGCGGCCAATTTGACACGGTGCTGATGCTGCATGCGCTGACCTACAGCCACCAGCCGCAAACCGCCCTGAACGAAGCGGCGCGGGTGCTGGCCCGGGGCGGGCAACTGGTGGGCGCCACGCTCAACAGGCATCGGCACCAGGCTGAAATCAAAGCCTACTCACACGCCAATGACGGTTTCATGACTTCAGACCTTGAAAAAATGCTGGAACAAACCGGGCTGCGGACAGAATTTTGCGGCATCACTTCAATAGAGCGGCGCCCGCCCCATTTCGAAGTCATCACGTTTCTGGCCACCAGGCCCTGACCGGGCCGGCCGTCACCAGATCAGATCGTCGGGCACCGGCGGGTAGTGGCTGCCGTCATCTTCAGGCTCGTCACGGCCTTCCAGGTCAGGCACCAGATCGGGGGCGATGCGGCGGTATTTTTCCAGCGTATCCAGTGAAACCAGCAGATAGGTGCCGCGCAGGTTAACCACGCCAATCTCACCCCTGTTGAGCTGTTCACGCTGTTCGTCCGTGCACATGACGCGCCTGATGCGGCCCATATGTTCCAGATAGCGCGGCACGTCGGCGTCCTTGCGGTTGAGGGTGCTGCCGCGAATCACCTCATCCAGCTGCAGGTTGCGCTTGCGGCGCTCCTCCTGTTCGGCCACCCTGCGCTTCTTGAGCTCTTCCTTTTCGCGCCTTTCGGCCGCGCGGCGGGCTTTCCATGCGCGCTCCAGATCGGAGGCCGGCTTTTTGGCAGCCCGGGCGGCGCCCGGTCGGTTTTGCTGTTCGGGGCCCTTGACTGCCCTCGTCTTTTTCCTGCCGGCGCCGGGCTTGCGGCGCCGGCCGGCAGAACGAGGCTTGTCTTCAACCAGCCCCGCCTTTTTCAGGGCGTCCTGAAGCGATCCCATAATCAGACCTTGCGGTTCAGTCAGTCAGCGATGCTGATCAGCTCGACTTCAAAAATCAGCGTCGAGTTGGGGCCGATTGGGCCCGGGCGTCCCTGCTCGCCGTAGGCCAGATCGGAAGGAATGAAAAACTCATAGGTTGAGCCCTCTTCCATCAGCTGCAGGCCTTCTGTCCAGCCCGGAATGACCTGGTTGAGCGCAAAGGTGGCCGGCTCGCCGCGGTCATGCGAGCTGTCAAACTTGGTGCCGTCAATCAGCGTGCCCGTGTAATGCACGGTGACGCGGTCCTCGGCGGCTGGCCTGGCGCCGTCGCCTTCTTCAATCACGCGATACTGCAAACCCGATTCCGTGGTCTGTACATCATCGCGCTCGGCATTTTCAGCCAGAAATGCTTCACCGGCCTCCCTGTTGCTGATCGCTTCTTCGGCCTGCTGGGCCTGCATTTCTTCCTGGCGGCGACGCATGAAAGCCTCGCGTTCCGCCAGGGCTTCATCCTGGGTCATGCGGGTTTCTTCACCGGCATAGCTGGCGCGCAGCGCCTCAACCACCAGATCGAGATCAAGCTCCATGTCCTGCTCGGCC